>NZ_BAAAMB010000008.1:90075-108336 GCF_039528855.1 Brevibacterium sanguinis
CGCCGGGTCGTGCGCCGCTCTCCGTGCCCAGGGCGGCGGCCCGACAGCGCGGTTTCCGACTGCTGTCCTTGTCGTCATCGGTCGCGATTTTGAGAGGAATCCTCTTCCCAGGTGTGAGAATCCTGTGTAGATTCACGTACACGTCACTCATCGTTCGCTTCGCTGCGACACGATGATCACGCTCGTTCCTCTTCTCCTCCCGCCGCCCGGCGGCGGACGCCACGACCACAAGGATGCGAATCTATGTCGAAGCTTCTTCCCAAGGTGCTCGCCGCCGGCGCCGCCGTTTCGCTGCTGACGCTGCCCGGAACCGCGCCGGTCGCCGCGGCCGGACTCGGAGAGTCCTCAACGACCTCGACCCAGGAGCCGACCGACGACAGCGCACCGGCAGAGACCGGTGCATCGGATCCCGGTGACGCCTCGCCTGCCCCGACGACTGCCCCGACCGCCGATCCCAATGCCGCTTCGGCCGGCACGAAGGTCCAGCTCATGGGGATCACCGACTTCCACGGTCGGATCTCCGAAGCCGGAGCCCAGGTCGCCTCGGTGGTCGAAGAGGAGCGCGCGAAGTTCGCAGCCGAGGACAACGCCGCCGGTACCGCCTTCATCGCCGCCGGTGACAGCATCGGCGCCTCGACCTACGTGTCGTCCTCGCAGGAGGATTCGCCGACGATCGACGTCCTCAACGCGATCGGACTCCAGGGCTCGGCCACGGGCAACCACGAATACGACAGGGGCATCGACGACCTCACCGGCCGCGTCGTCTCGGAAGCCGACTTCCCGTACCTCGCCGCGAACGTCTACGACAAGGGCACGACCGACGTCGTCGACGGTCTCGAGGACTACACGACGCTCGACGTCGGAGGTGTGAAGATCGCCGTCATCGGGGTCGTCACCCAGGACACCACCTCACTCGTCTCCCCGGCGGGCATCGCCAACGTCGACTTCGGCGACCCGACGGACGCCGTCAACCGCGTCGTCGGTGAGATCGAGGCCCTGCCGGAGGATCAGCAGCCGGACATGACGGTCGTCGAGGCCCACCTCGGCGCCTCTGCCACCGACAGCCTCGAGGCCGCGGAGGCCTCGAACGCGGAGTTCAAGAAGCTCGTCACCGAGGCCGATGCCTCCGTCGACGCCCTGCTCACCGGTCATACGCACCTCGCATCGAACTTCAACGCCCCCGTCCCCGGCGACCCCGAGCGCACGCGGCCGGTTCTCCAGGCGGGGAACTACGGCTCCTATGTCGGGCAGATCAAGCTCGAATCCGACGGTGCGGGCAATTGGACGACATCGAGTTCGGATCTGCTGTCGACCGAGGACAAGGACTACGCCTCGCCGGTCGTCGACGAGGTGAAGCAGATCGTCGCCGACGCCGAGGAGCAGGCGAAGGGTCCGGGCTCCGTCGTCGAGGGCACGATCACCGAGGACATCACGCGCGCGTTCACCGAGGACGGTGCGGAGGACCGCGGGGCGGAGTCGACGCTCGGCAACCTCGTCGCCGACTCCCTCAAGGACGGGGTCGAGGACTCCCAGCTCGCGCCCGCGGACTTCGGCATCACCAACCCCGGCGGACTGCGCACGGATCTCAAGTGCGACGACATCTACAACAACGAGCAGCCGTGCGAGGTCACGGCCGCCGAACTCAACGCGGTGCTGCCGTTCGCCAACGACCACGGCGTCGTGACGATGAAGGGCGCCGACGTCATCGGTCTCTTCGAAGAGCAGTGGCAGCCCGACGGCGCCTCGCGCCCGTTCCTCCACCTCGGCATCTCCAAGGAGCTCGACGTCGTCTACGATTCGACCGCGGCCCGCGGCGAACGCGTGAAGTCGGTCAAGGTCAACGGTGAGGAGATCGATCCGAACCGGGACTACCGCGTCGCGACCCTGAGCTTCCTCGCCGCCGGCGGTGACAACTTCTCCTCCTTCGCGAAGGGGTCGTTCGAGCTCTCGGGCCTCACGGACTTCGAGACGTGGACGAACTACTTCCAGAAGAACTCGCCGGTGGCGCCCGACAAGTCCGAACGGCAGGCCGACGCGGCCCAGGACGTCATCAGCACCGGTGACGTCACCGCCGAGCTGACCGCCCCGGCCGACGGCATCGCCCCAGGTGCCAGCGGAGACTTCGTCCTGAAGACGGATTCGAAGGGCGAGGTGCCCGGACCCATCGACGTCACCGTCGACGTGCCCGAGGGCTACAGCGTCGAGGCGGGGACCCCGCAGTCGGCGACGGCCAAGGCGTCTGCCGCCGAGGCGGGGGCCCAGGCCGCTGCCGCGACGATCACGCTCGACGGGATCCCGGCCGGGACGAGCGAGGTTCCGATCACCGTCACCGCACCCGAGGACGCCTCCGGTGAAGTCACCGTGACGACGACGCTGCAGGCGGGCGAGGCCGACTGGTGGGACAACAACCCGATGCCGCTGCCGCACCCGTTCGAGGCGACGGCGCAGATCGTCGGCGGGTCCGGTTCCGATGCCGGAGCCGACGCCGACGGCGGCAGTGCGGATGCTGATGGCGGCAGTGCCGATGGCTCGGATCAGGGCGGTTCGGACGCGTCGTCGAACGGCGGCAGCGCCGACAGCTCGGACCAGGGCGCCTCGGATGCGAACGGTGCGAACGCTTCCGCAGACGGTGCGAACGCCTCGTCGAACGGCGGGGGAGCGGGCTCGGGTGCCGGTTCGGACTCGGCGTCGAACGCGTCCGGCTCGAAGGATGGCGGTGACCTGCCGCGCACCGGTTTCGAGGCCCTCAATCTCGTCGCCACCGCACTTGCACTCATCGTCGCCGGCGGCGCTGCCATCGCCGTGGTGCGGCGCAGGAAGGCGAACATCAGCATCTGAGAATGAGAGCGCTCAGCCCGTGACACGAGTGCTGCGGGGGCGCGGTGAGCGCCGCTGGTTTACGCCGGGCGCCGTCGCCGCTGGCGCGACGTGAGCCGTGACCAGGACTGAGCGCAGCGCTTGGATGAGGGGCCGGGGAGTGATCTCCCCGGCCCCTCGCTGTCCTCTCGACTGACTATCTCATCCCGATTGTTGCTGTTGCCCCGACGCAGCCGCTGTACGCCGGAGTGCGTCGTTGTTCTCCGGACGTCGTCACTGGTGTCCGGACTGCTCCGCCGCAGGACGCCCCGTCGCCACAGGCAGACGCCGCTGACATCGGGACTCGTCCAGACGTCGCAGTCGTCGGGACCGTCCGGACGAGACGTGGCCGCCGGTGCCAGGATGTGATCGCCGGTGACAGGGCATTGCCGTCGTCATCATTCTGCGTTCGCGGCAGGGTCAGTTGGACGACTGACGGTCGCCGGAGGTTCCGGCGTCCTCGCGACCGGCCGGCGCTTCGGCGCCGACCGACGCACCGCGGTGCGTCGCCGACCTCGCACGAGCGTCAGCGCCATCCGACGCGTCACCGTCAGCGGAGACCCCGTCAGCGCCACCGGACGCCCCACCGAGACCCGGCGTTGCGCGCCCGGAGCCCGCGGTCGCCTCGGCGCGGGGGTGCGTCTCGAGATGGGCGAGGACGGGGACGAGGAAGAGGATGCCGACGGCGGGGACGACGATTCCGGAGTCGTTGATGAAGGTGCCGACGCCGAGGAGGATCGCGAGGCTGATCATCGCCGCGCGCAGCAGCGGGAAGCGCGCGTAGAGGTCGGTGAGTCCGTGCATCGAGAAGCGCGCGGGGGTGAGCGCGACCCAGAACACGGCGATGATGATGAGCGGCAGGATGACCGTCATCCACGACTGCGTGAGGATGTCGATGTTCATGTCGATCTTGCGCGCGAGCACCCCGAGGGCCTCACCGTTGATGAGCGAGTCGAAGAAGCGGCCGAAGTGCGTGCGCTGGGCAGCCGGGCGCAGCCAGTCGAGGAAGAGGACGAGGAGCATGACGAAGCCGGCGATGCCGACCGTGAGGCCGAGACGTTTGACCGAGAAGCGGATGCCCGCCGAGGCGAGGGCGAGGTAGGCGACGCCGATGATGAGCGTGGGCACCGACCCGAACTTAGTGCCGAGCCCCGGAGCGGCGAGCAGCACGCAGGAGAGGAGGACGGGCACGAGGACGATCGCCAGTCGCGTCAGCGGTCGTCTTGCGAGGGAGGCGAAGCCGGCGACGGCGAGCAGCAGGGCGCAGCAGTAGAGCGCGAGCGCGGAGTTGCCGATCCCGTAGAACCGGGAGGCGATGAGGAGGGGCTCGCCGAGGAGGGTCGACATCTGCAGCTGCGAGCCGGTGATGACGTCGTAGGCGAGCACGCCCACCGTGACGGCGGAGACGAAGAGGACGGGGCCGAGCTGCGAACGGCGCCACGGCCCGAGGAGGGCGAGTGCTCCGAGCACGACGGACCACCCGACGAGCGCACCGAGCATCGCGATGTCCGGGTTCGTCGCCCGCTCCCACGGGAGGACGTTGACGAGGTACGTCGACACGGGCATCGCCGCGAAGACGACGCCGAGGCGGTACGCCGTGGAGTGGACGAGCTCGCGATGGCGGCGACGGAGGAACCACGCGAGGGCGAGCAGCCCGGCCATGAGCGAGGCGACGACGGGGAAGAACCACGTCGAGATCTCGTTCTGCGTCGTCACCGCGACCTGCCGGTCGAGCACCGACTGGAAGCGCGACTCCCACGACCCGCCGGGGTTCGATGTCATCGGCGCCCCGGCGACGTTGCCCATCGTCTCCCCGCCGCTCAGCTGGACGAGCGTGGGCGCGATGTCGGGCACCTGGATGAGCCCCGGCTGCCGTGTCGACGAGGAGGTGAGGAGTCCGGGCTCGGCCCCGGGTTCGAGCATCATCGTCGCCTGCATCGAGGACCCGTCGTGGGTGCCGTCGGCGATCGAGGCGAAGATGATCGGCGAGGTGCCCTCGCCGATGCCGGCCGCCGGGTCGGCGCCGAGCCAGCCGGTCGCGGTGAGGATCGCCCCGACCCGACGGTCGAGGTCTTTGAGCGAGTAGCCGTCGGCCTCCGAATTGCCGAGGTCGACGATGGCGAGCTCGCCGGATTCCGACGCCGAGGCGGCCCGGAGGCCGATGTCGTCGGCGATCGGCTCCCACTGGCCGATGCGACCGCTCGGATCGGCCGCGGCGATCGCAGCTCCCGGACCGTAGGCGGAGATCGCCGGGACGGCTTCGGCGAGACCGCCGAGGGCGGCATCGTAGTTGTCCCCGCGTGCGACCTGCTGAAAGACGTCCCAGTCGGCGACCCAGCCGTCGAGGGGCGGTTGGGGCTTGCGGCACTGCTGCCGCGGTTCGTCGGCTGCACGGCGGCCCGATCCCACGGCGAGCCACCCGTCGACGGGGCAGCTGACGGAGCGGACGCTGCGCGGGGTCATCGTCCCGATCTGCGAGGACTGCATCATCGCCCAGAGGTTCGGAGTCGTCTGCGGGTCGAGGTCCTCGAACGTGAACCCCGAGGTGCCGATGAGGATCGGGGCGTTCTCCGCGGGGCGGGGGGCGTCGGCGCTCCGGCCGGAACCTGCCGCCTGCGCGGCGCTCGCGGTGCTCGCGGTGTGCGCGGAGTGGCCGGCACCGGCAGCCTGCCCTGTACCGACAGCCTGCCCGGCCTGCGGCAGGCCGGTGATGAGGACGAGGGCGGCCAGCGCCCCGAGGAGGACGCGCAGCAGCCACGGACGCACGGCAGCGCTCATCGGCCCGGTTCCCGGGTCGCGTCGGCGGCGGACGTGAGGAGGGCGGCGGCACCGCGTGTCGTGTCAGTGCCGTGTGGGACGGTGAGGTCATCGGCGCAGAGGGCGAGGAGGTAGGGCAGGAGGACCATGGCGCCGGTGGAGGGCACGGCGATGCCGGAGTCCGTGAGCACGAGGCCGACGGTGAGCCCGGTGACGGCGGCGAGGAAGCCGAAGTGGACGTCCTCGTCGGTGAAGACCTCGGGCAGGCGTCCCCGCCAGTGGTCGAGGAACCGCGCGGTCCGGGTCGGCCCCTGGAACCGGGGGAAGTGGAGGAGGTAGCGGAGGAAGACGAGGATCGCGATGATCGCGAGAGGGGTGACGATCGACAGCGCCGGATTCACCTGGATGATGTGGAGGTTCGCGCTGAGCTTGCGACCGACGACCTGCAGCGCCTCTCCGGTGACGAGCTGGTCGAAGAAGTTCCCGAAATGAGAGCGGCTGCCGGCCGGTCGCAGCCAGTCGAGGAACGCGATGCCGATGAGCGCCGCCAGTGACGCGACGCCGATGAGTCCGAGCCGCAGCAGCGAGAGCCGGATGCGGCTGACGAGGGCGAGGAGGACGAGGAGACCGGCGAGGGTGGCGATCGTGCCGCCGAACTTCGCTCCCCACGACGGGTTCCCGGAGACGAACACCGCAGCCAGGCCGATGACGGCAGGGACGATGAGGACGAGCCGCTGGTGGCCTGCGGCACGCAGGCGGGAGACGAGGAGGCCGAGGAAGACGAAGAGGCTCGCGATGAAGATCGCAGCGCCCTGATTGCCGAGACCGTAGTAGCGGCCGCCGACGATCGGGTTGTAGCCGAGCAGCGAATTCGCCTGCAGCCGCGACCCGGTCGCCAGGTCGACGGCGATGATGACGACGGTGAGGAGGGAGAGCGCGGCGACGCGTCCCCGCCACGTCCGACCCCACGGCGGGAGCAGGGAGAGGAGGAGCATCGCGGCGGCCCCGAGAGCCACGGAGAGGAAGAGACCGAACTGCGGGTGCGGGAACCGCGCCCACGGCAGCAGTCCCGCGAGGAACGCCCCCATGGGAATCGTCGCGAGGACGAAGGCGATCCACGCCAGCGTGCGGTGGACCCAGGCGCCGGTGGTCGGGGCCGGCGCAGCGGCGGCGAGTCCGGCACTGCCGGTGTCCGGGGCCTCCGCGGTGGGCGCTGTGATCGCGCGACCGCTCCGGTCCGGGTGACCGGTCAGGTCGGCGCGACGGGCGATGGCGCCGCGGAGGCCTGGGGCCCAGCGGTCGATGAAGATCGTGCTGAGCAGAAGCCCGCAGAGGATGACGAGGACGTAGAAGGCGATGTCGAGGAAGAGGGAGAACGTCGAGAGGTTCTCGTAGACGAACTCCGATTTCGTCGCCTCGGTCTCGAGGTCGAGGCGACGGTCCTCCGGTGACGCCGATGACGGGGTGACGTCGAGGGAGATCCCGCTCGGGGAGTCGATGCCGAGGCGCTCGAGGATGCCCGGGGCGAGGTCGGTGATCTGGAGCAGACCCTCCGTCCGCGTCGACGCCGAGGAGAGCGTGCCCGGAACGAAACCGGGTCCCGAGGCGAGGAAGGCCCGCAGCCGGGGAGAACTCGAACTGTCACCGAGACCGGCGATGATGACAGTCGGCTCCGCCTCCGACTGGGAGCGCAGCTGCTCGAGCCGATCGCCGAGGCGGCGGTCGGCCTCCTCGACGGAGGCGCGCCGGTCGTAGTCGGTGGGCACGGTGTAGGAGTAGTTGGGGATCGGGTCGAACAGCCACGAACGGGAGCCGATCGATCCGAGATCGACGAGTGCGAGGCGGCAGTTCGCCGCGATCGCGTCCTCGGTGTAATTGCCGATCTGCCCGTTCTCATCGGCGACGGCGTACGCCGCACCCGGACCCTCGGCGGCGACGCAGGCGTCGAGGCCGGCAGGCGCGCCTGCCTCACCGACGAGGCGGGAGAGCATTCCGTAGTCGACGGTGTAGCCGGTGCCCTGGTTCGGCTCCCTGACGGCGTCGAAGTCGGGAATCGTCGCAGGCACCGTCTCTCCGGGACGGGTGAGGAGACTTTCATCACCCTCAGGCCCTTCGGCGACCTCGACCTCGTCGTCGGCGGCCGGATCGGTGCTCGTCGACGGGGCGATGAGGGCAGGGCAGCGGGCAGGGTTGTCGACGTCGGGTTCGTGAGGGGGACCCGCCTCGGCGCGGGCACCGGATCCGAAGGACAGCCAGCCCGATGCCGGGCACGTCGCGGACCCGATCGTGCGGACGTTGAGGTTCGCCGCCGCCCCGGTGCGGAAGACCTCGAAGAGATTCGGAGTCCGCTCCGGATCGATGTCTCCTATGGTCAGACCCGGTATGCCGAAGACAACCGTCTTGCTTTCGGCGGCAGCGGCAGCGCTGTCACCGGAGTCGGCCGGCGCCTCGGCGGGGGGTGTCGGAGTCGACTGCGCCCACGCGGGAGATGACGCGGGGGAGACGAAGAGTGCCACGAGCCCGACGATGATCCCCAGCACCAGGAGCCGGTGGGAGGGAAGGCGGCGGGGCAGGACGGATTGAGGCGGCACAGGACAATGGTATCGGGTGCGGCATTTCCCCCTCCTGACCCCGACCTGGACGTTTGCTCACCGGGCCGCGGGGCATGTATATTTGATTGTCGTTGTGTGCGCTCGTCGTGCTCCCTTGCATAGCCTCTTGCGTTGCAGGCCCGTAGGTGGGGAAGCACTCGACGAACGGACCCGATTGAAGACAGACAGTGTTCGGACGCATCAGCCTCACGACCCGATGAGTCCGCCCAGGCACTGGCCCCATGAGATACGAAAAGAAGGCTACTTTTGCGTACGTACACCCCCAAGCCCGGCGATGTCGAGCGCCAGTGGCACGTCATCGACGCCACTGACGTTGTGCTCGGTCGTCTTGCCACCCAGGTTGCACGCCTGCTGCGCGGCAAGCACAAGACCACGTTCGCCCCGCACATCGATTCCGGTGACTTCGTCATCATCATCAACGCCGACAAGGTCGCGCTGACCGGCGCGAAGCTCGAGCAGAAGCGCGCTTACCACCACTCGGGCTACCCGGGCGGCCTCAAGAGCGTCAACTACGCCGAGCTGCTCGCGTCGAACCCCGAGCGCGCAGTCGAGAAGGCTGTCGCCGGCATGGTTCCGAAGACTCGCCTCGGACGCGCCCAGATGCGGAAACTCAAGGTCTACGCGGGCGCCGAGCACCCGCACGCCTCGCAGAACCCGCAGCCGTACGAACTCAACCAGGTCGCGCAGTAAGCGCGCTTGAGTCACAGAGATACCGAGGAGAACCGTGGCTGACACCGCCAACGCGACCGAAGTCGAAGAACTGACCGAATACACCTCCGAGACCCCCGCAGACGCCGGCCTGGGCGACCAGACCGCCGGTGGACGCGGACAGTCCCTCACCGCCCCCGGCAACGGAGTGGGCCGCCGCAAGCAGGCGATCGCCCGCGTCCGCCTCATCCCGGGCTCCGGCGAGTGGACGATCAACGGACGCACTCTCGAGGAGTACTTCCCGAACAAGCTGCACCAGCAGCTCGTCAACGAGCCATTCCGCCTGCTCGACCTCGAAGGCCGCTTCGACGTCGTCGTGCGCATCTCGGGCGGCGGACCCTCCGGACAGGCCGGTGCCGTCCGTCTGGGCATCGCTCGTTCGCTCAACCAGATCGACGCTGAGTCGAACCGCCCCGAACTGAAGAAGGCAGGCTTCCTGCGCCGCGACGCTCGCGTCAAGGAACGCAAGAAGGCCGGTCTCAAGAAGGCCCGCAAGGCTCCGCAGTTCTCGAAGCGCTGATCCGCTCGCACCGTCTGCGCATGGTCTGCCACTGATGCGCAGTCGGCGGCGCACGTGCGGCCCCGAACCCGTTCGGGGCCGCACTTCGTGCATTCACCGCCGAATGGTCACCGCGCGCTCCTCAACGCGCAGATGACCATCGACTAACATCGAAACGAACCTTGAGGAAAGGACTTGCCCATGGCCAGACTCTTCGGTACCGACGGAGTGCGCGGACTCGCCAATCGCGACATCACCGCGAAGCTCGCGCTCCAGCTCTCCGTCGCCGCCTCCCGCGTGCTCACCCGCTCCTGGGACGGCGACCGCCGCCCCTTCGCCGTGATCGGACGCGACACCCGCGTCTCGGGAGAGTTCCTCTCCGCGGCCACGAGTGCGGGCATCGCCTCGGCAGGTGTGGACGTCCTCGACGCGGGCATGCTGCCCACCCCGGGCATCGCCAGCGTCGTCAAGGACACCGGAGCGGCCTTCGGCGTCGTCATCTCCGCCTCCCACAACCCCATGCCCGACAACGGCATCAAGTTCTTCGCCGCCGGCGGCACGAAGCTCGACGATGCCGTCGAGGACGCGATCCTCGACATCCTCGACCAGGAGTGGGAGCGCCCCATCGGCTCCGACGTCGGCCGCATCTCCCGATACCCGGCCGCCGCCGACGAATACACCGAGAAGCTCGTCCGCTCGATCGCGCCCGACGGCGTGCGCCCCCTCTCGGGCCTCAAGGTCGTCGCCGACTGCGCTCACGGCGCCGCGTCGATCGTCGGTCCCGCCGCACTCCGTCAGGCCGGGGCCGAGGTCATCGTCTCCGCCGCCGAACCCGACGGCCTCAACATCAACGACGGTGTCGGGTCGACCCACCTCGAATCCCTCCAGCGCCTCGTCGTCGAGACCCAGTCCGACCTCGGCGTCGCCTTCGACGGTGACGCCGACCGCTGCCTCGCCGTCGACTCCCTCGGCCGCGTCGTCAACGGCGACCAGCTCATGGGCATCCTCGCGATCGGACTCAAGGAGCTCGGCGAACTGCGGGGGAACACGCTCGTCACCACAGTGATGTCGAACCTCGGACTGCGCCTGGCGATGGACAAGCACGGCATCAGCACGGTGCAGACGGCCGTCGGCGACCGCTACGTCCTCGAGCGGATGCTCGCCGATGACTTCGCGCTCGGCGGAGAGCAGTCCGGTCACGTCCTCATGCTCGATCACGGCACGACCGGTGACGGCGTGCAGACAGCCCTGCACCTGATGAAGCGGATGGCCGACGCGAAGCGGACCCTGGCCGATCTCGCCGCCGAGATCCCACAGCTGCCGCAGGCGCTCGTCAACGTCAAGGGCGTCGACAAGCACCGTGTCGACATCCCGGAGGTCGCCGCCGAGGTGGCCGCCGTGGAGACTGAACTCAACGGCACCGGCCGGGTGCTGCTGCGCGCCTCGGGCACCGAACCCCTCATCCGCGTCATGGTCGAGGCCGAGACCGAAGAGGTCTCCCAGGTCCAGGCCGAGCGCCTCGCCGCCGTCGTCAAGGAGCACCTCGCGCTCTGAGCGCACAATGACGACGAGGGGCCCTGCAGCAGATCTCTGCTGCAGGGCCCCTCAATCATTCACGCTGGACGGTCGCACCGCCTCGGCGGGCGACCTGTCTCAGCGATCGCCTCGGTGGGATCATCCCCTCACAGGGCGAGCTTCTTGCGCACGCCGGCGGAGAAGAGGTCGACGGCGATGATGAGCACGAGCACGATGAGGATGTAGGTGAGCATCGAGTCGAACTGGAACGACTTGATCGCCTGGTTGATGAGCAGTCCGATGCCGCCGGCCCCGACGAGGCCGAGGACGAGCGAGGACCGGACATTGACGTCGAACCGGTAGAGGAGCAGCCCGAAGAGCTGGGGGACGACCTGCGGGAACGTCGCGTTCGCGACGATCTGTCCACGGGAGGCCCCGGCGGTCTTCAGCGCCTCCGACGGCCCCGGATCGATCTCCTCGATCGCCTCCGACCACAGCTTGCCCATGACTCCCGTGTTGTGGAAGATGAGCGCGAGCACGCCGGGGAAGGGCCCGAGGCCGACCGCGGTGACGAAGACGAGCGCGAAGACGATGTCGGGCACCGCGCGGAGGAACGACATGATCGAGCGCGCGATCTGGTAGACGAACCGGTTCGGTGACGTCGTGCGCGATCCGAGCACCGCGAGCAGCGCCGAGGTGGGGATCGACAGGGTTGTGCCGAGCAGGCCGATCCACAGGGTGATGCCCGTGGCCTCGATGCCGGGCCACAGCGTGTCCTCCCAGCTGAGGTTCGGCGGGAATGCCTCGGAGAGGAAGTTGATCATCCCTTGGCGACCGTCGAGGAGGGTGACGAACGAGAAGTCCGTCTCCCGGATCGCGACGACGTGGAGGAGGACGATGACGACGATCGCCGTCGCCAGCTGCCACCCGCCGAAGCGGCGGATAGGCGGCTGGAGCGCTGAGGTCGTGTTCCTCAGCGGCACGGTCCGCAGGGTGGTGCCGCGGGTGTCGGGAATCGTCTTCATCTACTCGTCCTCCGCGATCGGGGCGGTCGTGTACAGGGAGGTGATCGCCTCGGCGGAGACCTCCTCGGAGGTGCCCCGCAGCACGATCTCCCCGGACTGCAGGCCGATGATCGTATCGGCGAACTCCCGGGCGAGATCCGGCTGATGGAGGACGGCGGCGACGGCGAGGCCCTCGTTGTGCGCGAGATCGCGCAGCAGGGACATCACCGTGCGCGCGGCCTGCGGGTCGAGGGCGGCGACGGGTTCGTCGGCCAGCAGCACCTCGGCGCCCTGGCACAATGCCCGGGCGACTGCCACACGCTGCTGCTGACCGCCCGAGAGCGTGCCGGCCCGGTCGGTCGCCCGGTCGGCGAGACCGACGCGGTCGAGGGCGACCATGGCCTCCCGGCGGATCGCCGCCGGGAAGAGCCACGGATGGAGCGAGGCGAGGCTCGACATCCGGCCCAGCGCTCCCGCGCACACGTTGTCGAGCACCGAGCGGCGGGCGACGAGGTGGATCTTCTGGAACACCATGGCCGGGCGGCCGTGGCTGCCGCCGACCTCGATGTCCCCGCTCTGGTAGGGAGTGAGACCGGCGACGGCACGCAGCGTCGTCGACTTGCCCGAGCCGTTGGCGCCGAGGAACGCGAGCAGCTCACCGGGGGCGACGCTGAAGCTGACATCGTCGAGCACCCGCTTCGACCCGAAGGACACCGCGAGGCCGTCCACCCGGAGCAGGGGAGGCGCCGAGTCGTCGCTTCCCGCTGACCCGGCCGCCTCCTCGGCGGACGCGGGCTTCACGGTCTTCGTCGCCATGCTCACACGTCCTCTTCGGTGAGGTTCATCGTCTCCGCGAGGTCGAACAGCGGCTGGTAGGTCGACTTGTCGACCTCGATGAGCTGGCCGGCCGGGGTGACACCGAGGTAGCCGGCAACCTCTTCGAGGTCATCGGCGGGCATGTTGAGCAGGGCGTCCTTGACGGCGGCCTTGAACTCGGGGTCGGCGTCGGCGCGGACGGTCATCGGGTCGTTCGGGATGGGATCGGACTGCCAGATCTGACGGAAGTCCTCTTCGTTGAAGGTGCCCTCCTTGATCGCGGTGCCCATCGTCTGCGAGTTGATCTGCGCGGCGTCGACGGCGCCGTTGGTCAGGGCGAGCAGCGACTCGGGGTGGCCGCCGGCGTAGTTGAGGTTGATGTCGGATTCGGCGATGTTCGCCTCGGCGAGCGCGAAGCGGGGGAGGGCGTCACCCGAGGTCGAGCCCACGCTGCCGAGCGCGAGGTCCTTGCCGCGCAGGTCTTCGAGCGTCTCGATGTCGGAGTCCTTGGCGACCCAGATGCCGCCGGTGTAGGAGCTGAGCTCACCGTCGGCGGTGCCGAAGGACACGAGCGGTTCGGCGCCGGCGCGCTCGGAGGCGAAGACGTAGCCGAGCGGGCCGAACTGGCCGATGTCGAGCTTGCCGTTCTCCATGGCGAGCACCTCGGCGGAGTAGTCCTCGAGGACCTGGACCTCGACCTCGCAGTCGAGGGCCTCACCGAGGGAGGCGCCGACAGCCTGGTAGGCGGGTTCGAGCTTCTGCGGATCCTCGAACGGCTCGATGCCGAACGTGATCTTGCCGTCGGGGCACGTGGCCGATTCGGCCTCCGCGGCCGGAGTGCAGCCGGCGAGGACGACGGGGGCGAGGACGAGAGCGGCGGTGGCAAGGGCGATATGAGAGCGTTTCATGGCGATCCTTCTGGTGTGTGGTGGTTGGTGTCTGGTGATCGGTGCGTGGTGACGGGGTCGATTGCGGGCAGGACGGAGTTGTGGACAGGACTGTGGTGTGGACGGACAGGGTCTGGTCAGGACGGAGTTCGGTCAGGTCAGGTCTGTGGGCACGGGCGGGCAGGGCGCGGCAGTCTCTGCCGTGCCCTGCCTCCTCAGGCGGCGGGGCGGTCGGCGCGGCGGATGCCGGCGAGGGTGCGCTCGGCGAGTCCGAAGGCGATGGTCATCCCGATCCCGGTCGCCACGGTCGCGACCGTGGTCCGCTCATCGACGGACTCGACGATGAGCGGGCGGGACTCGCTCGAGGCGTAGACCCCCTGCCAGCGCTGGCGGATCGAGAACCCGGTGGGCTGATCGAGGACGGCGGCCGCCTCGGCGAGCAGGACCTCCGTCGTCGATTCGGGCAGGAACGGGTCGACGTTCTCCCCGTAGACGTGGGAGTCGCCGATGATGATCGTCCCGTCGGGCCGGGGTCCGAACATGACGTTCGCGCCGACCGCGAGGAGTTCGGGAGCGCTGCGGGCGACCTCGTCGCGGACCGCCTCGGCGGCGGGCATCGTGGCGAACGCGTCGTAGCGCAGCAGCGAGGTGCGGGAGAGGATCGCGGCATCGGTGCGGATGTGCTCCGGGGTCGCGGCCAGGGCCATCGACAGCGCGCATTCGACGAGGCCCGCCTCGGCGGCGAGCTCGGGGAAGAGCGCGGGCAGCTGGTGCCCCGTGCAGACGATGACGTGGTCGGCGGTGAACGTGCCCCGGTTGGTCTCGACGACGCCGTCGCCCACCCGACCGACCCGGACTCCGGTGCGGAGCTCGATCGCCGAGGCGGCCGCCAGGGTCTGCGCGATCCGCGGTGCCGCGGTGCGCGGGTCGACCCGGAGGTCGGCCGTGAGGTGGGCGCCGCCGACGGCGCCGCGCAGGCGAGCGTGCGGGTCACCGGTGACGGCGGTGGCGAGCCGTTCGGGGGTGAGGAGGTCGATGGCGCCGGGCGCCTTGGACAGTCGTGCCTGTTCGAGCACGGCCATCTGCGCGTGGGAGGTGGCGACGACGTACGCCCCGGTCTCCGCGGCCCAGAAGCCGGACTCGGCGGCCGCGGCGATCCACTGGTCGCGGCCGGCGGAGGCGAGCTCGGCGAACTCGTCGGTCTGACCGGTGATGCAGGCATGTCCGAAATTGCGCACCGAGGCACCGCGCGGGGCGGTGTCGACGTCGAGGATCGTCACCGAATGCCCCCGCCGGGCAGCGGCCCGAGCGTGGGCGAGACCGACGATGCCGGCCCCGACGACGATGATGTGAGAATGGTTCATGCCTCGAGACTGCCGTGTCGGGAACGTCTGGGACAAGCCGATTCGGGGCATGTATATATAAGTTGTTGAGCCGTTCATATACGATCCCGCAGAGTCAGAATCTGTTCACCCGGCGTTCAAACGAGATGCCGGTCGGGACGTGGGGAGTGGGTTAGGGTCGAACCTATGATGACAAGTTCTCGTTCACCTATGGAGCCGCGCACCGCGCTGCACCGGGTCATCGGCGACGAACTCCGCGCGCGGATCACCGATGGCCGCCTGCCGATCGGAGCCGCAGTCCCGAGCGAAGCCGAGCTGTGTCGTGAGTTCTCCGTCTCCCGCGGCCCGGTGCGCCAGGCGCTGTCGGCGCTGCGGGCCGAGGGGATCATCGCCGGCGGACAGGGGGCGGTCGCGCACGTCGTCGGCTCGATCCCGACGCAGTCGATGACGAGCTTCCTCTCGTTCTCCGAGTGGGCGCATTCGACGAACCGGACCCCGGGCCAGCGCACGGTCGAACTCGCCAAGCGCGCGGCGAACCAGGACGTCGCGCTCAACCTCGGCGTCCCGGTCGGAGAGCTCGTCGTCGAGATCATCCGCCTCCGCCTCCTCGACGAGGTGCCCGTCATGGTCGAGCGCACGGCGTTCACCCTCGACGCGGGACGCCACCTCTTCGACTTCGACACCGACAGCGGGTCGATCTTCGCCCACCTCAAAGCCAACGACGTCGAACTCGTCGCCGCCCGGCACACCTTCGACGCGATCGCCGCAGGCGACGTCGACGCCGAACTTCTCGACGTCCCCGTCGGTTCGCCGCTGCTGCGCGAACGGCGCATCACCTCGACCGGGTCGGGCGTGCCCGTCGAGTACTCCGACGACCACTATCTGCCCGACCAGGTCACGTTCACGATCAACAACACCGCGGGGGCGGCGAACTCCGTCGTCCGCCTCATTCCCGACACCTGACACTCACTCAAGGAGCACACCCATGACCACCATCGAACTCGCCGTCTTCGACATGGCCGGCACCACCCTCAACGAACACGGCGACGTCTACCGCGCACTGCGCCAGAGCGTCGAGGAGAACGGCGTCGAGGTCTCCGACGAGAACCTCCAGACGTGGATGGGCGCGGACAAGGTCGAGGCGATCCGCAGCCTGCTCCGCCTCGGCGGGCACGCCGGCGACGAGGCGACGGTGGCGGCCTCGTTCGACCGCTTCCGCGCGCTACTCCGCGACTTCTATGCAGCGACCCCGCCCGAGCCGCTGCCCGGCATCCCCGAGGCGCTCGCCGAACTCCGCTGCAACGGCGTCAAGGTGGCGCTGACGACGGGGTTCTCGACCGATGTCGCCGGGCCTCTGCTCGAGGGACTCGGCTGGGCGACGGGGGAGGACGGCAACCTCGACGCGGTCGTCTGCTCCGATGAGGTCGCCGCCGGGCGCCCCTACCCGTACATGATCCAGCGCGCGATGGAGCGCACCGGCACGAAGGACGTGGCCGCGGTGCTCGTCGCCGGTGACACCGTCGTCGACGTCGAGGCCGGAGCCGCCGCCGGCGCCGGTGTCGTCCTCGGGGTCGAGACCGGCAAACTCACCGCCGCCGACTTCGCGGCGCAGGACGGGGCGCAGTCCCTGCCCTCGGTCGCCGAGATCCCGCAGTACCTCGGCCTCCGCGACTGAGGGGCTCCCAACGCGCCGCAGCCCGGCCGCCGGCGCCGCAGCCCGGCCGGGCTTCCCGCGTGGGGCCGTCCGCGCCGTACCCCGCCGCCCGGTGCCTTCAGCTCCGCACACCTCCTCCCGGGTTCTTCTGCTCGTTCAACAGTTGGCGCGAATAAATGGTCCCCAAAGGCCGCTTTTTCGCGCCAACTGTTGAACGAGGGACTTCGGGTTCGGCGAAGCGCTGACATTCACGCGAAGTGTTGAGCGACAGCCTGCACCGAAGCCCACTACCAGCCCTGAAAATTGCGCGACCTGTGCACTCAAGTGACAAGTTATCCACAGATTGATCCAGAGGTATTGTCACAGTGCTGTCTTTTGATCACTCTTGATGCATGTTCATATGCATGAGCGCTGCGGAGCTGAGAACGGCAGGCCTGAGCGAGTACGACATTCTCAGAGCCGAGAAGTGCTGCCTGCGGCGCGTCCGCCGGGGAATCTACGTCGTCACCAAGTCATGTGCGGTGGATGCTCACCGGTTCGTCTCGAACGTCGCTGCGGATGACGCCACCGACCTCCCTCGCGAGACAGAAGGGCAGCTCAAGCGCAACGAAGATCTGCGCATCCTGGTCCGGTCGTACGTCGGCAAGATTCTGCCGCACGCGGTGTTCTCCCACCGCAGTGCGCTCATCATCCACGGACTCGCTGTCCCCTACATCGAGCATGAGCGTGATGTGTTCGCCGAGTCAGTCCATCAACGGTGTGGTCTGCGCAGGCCGTCGATGCAGGTGAGGCGCCGCTCGCTCGACGAGCGAGACATCGTCCGTGTCGACGGGATTCCGGTCACCTCAGTCCTCCGCACTCTGTTCGATCTCGCGCGGGACTATCCGCTCGCCCTCGCTGTCGCTGCGATCGACGACGCTCTGCATCGATCGGTCATCACCGAGGCACAGCTCCAGACCTACGTCGCCGACCATCCCGTGCGCACCCGGCAGCGACGGATCGACACAGTGATGGAGAACGTCGACGGGCGTCGCGAATCGGTGGGAGAGTCGATCACCGCAGTCCGCTTCGTGGAGTTCTCCGTTCCGGGGGTCGAACCGCAGGTCGTCATCGTCGACGAGAACGGCCGGTTCGTCGCACGCACCGACTTCGCGAACAGGCAGGCCAAGGTGGTTGCCGAGTTCGATGGCGCAGGGAAGTACCACCTCAAAGGTGTGGACCCGAAGAAGGCATTCGAGCAGGAGCGGCGCAGAGAGTACGCCCTCCGCAATCTCGGATACGAGGTATTTCGACTGACGTGGCAGGACCTCTTCGCCGCGACCCAGTTTCTCCGAATCAAAGCGGCGATCGAACGACGGACACCACCGCGGCCTGTACGCTCAACCGCAGGCTGAGTGCCGCTGCCCGTGCTCTGCTCAATCAACAGTTAACGCGAAAATGTGGTCTCCAAAGGCCACATTTTCGCGCCAACTGCTGAGCGAGGGAGTTCGGGCTCGGGGAAGCGCTGATATTCACGCGAAATGTTGAGCGACAGCGCGCCGCGCAACCTGCCCGGGCTCCCCGCAGCGGCTTATACGCTCAACGGCAGGCTGAGTGGTGCCTTTGCTCTG
>NZ_BAAAMB010000008.1:108414-199884 GCF_039528855.1 Brevibacterium sanguinis
CTGAGTGCCGCTGCCCGTGCTCTGCTCAATCAACAGTTAACGCGAAAATGTGGTCTCCAAAGGCCACATTTTCGCGCCAACTGTTGACCGAGGGAGTTCGGGCTCGGGGAAGCACTGATATTCACGCGAAATGTTGAGCGACAGCGCGCCGCGCAACCTGCCCGGGCTCCCCGCTCCGCAACTCCGCACTCTTTAACTCGTCCGGGCACCCCTCGCTCTGCTAACCGCTCGGGCCCCTTCCCGGGCCTCAGCTGGCGGAGAACTGCGTCGCGTAGAGCTCCGCGTAGCGGCCGCCGCGGGAGAGCAGTTCGGAGTGCGAGCCGGATTCGACGATGCGACCGTCTTCGACGACGAGGATCGTGTCGGCCTGCCGGATCGTCGAGAGCCGGTGGGCGATGACGAGCGCGGTGCGCCCCGACATCGCCTGCGTCAGCGCCTGCTGGACGGCCGCCTCGTTCGTCGAATCGAGCGCCGAGGTGGCCTCGTCGAGCACGACGATCTCCGGGGCTGCGAGCAGCATCCGCGCGATCGTCAGGCGCTGGCGCTCGCCGCCGGAGAGGCGGTAGCCGCGTTCGCCGACGACGGTGTCGAGGCCGTCGGGCAGGCTCGCGATGACGGTGTGCAGCTGCGCCCGGTCGAGGGCGTCGGCGAGTTCCGCCTCGGTGGCATCGGGCTTCGCGAGGAGCAGGTTCGAGCGGATCGACTCGTGGAAGACGTGACCGTCCTGGGTGACGACGCCGACGGTGCGGCGCAGCGTCTCGGCGGAGAGCTCGCGGACATCGACGCCGCCGATCGTGATCGCCCCCTTCGTCACGTCGTAGAGGCGCGGCAGGAGGGAGGCGATCGTCGACTTGCCGGCCCCCGAGGACCCGACGAGGGCGACGGTGTGCCCGGCCGGGATCGTGAAGTCGAGGTCGTGGAGGACCTCCTGCCCGCCGCGGGAGTCGAGGACGGAGACGTCCTCGAGGCTCGCGAGGCTGACCTGCTGCGCGCTCGGGTACGCGAAGCTGACATCGTCGAAGCGGATGTCGAGGCCGGTCGCCGGCAGCTCCTTGGGCTGGGTCGGCTGCTTGATGAAGGGCACGAGGTCGAGGATCTCGAAGACCCGCTGGAAGCTGACGACCGCGCTCATGATGTCGAGTCGGGCGTTCGCGAGCATCGTCAGCGGCGTGTAGAGCCGGGTGAGCAGGAGCGCGAGGGTGACGACCTGACCGGCGTTGAGATTGCCGAGGACGGCCTGGGCGCCGCCGATGCCGTAGACGAGAGCGAGGGCGAGGGCGGAGACGAGGGTGAGCGAGGAGACGAACGTCGACTGGAGCATCGCGACCTTGACGCCGATGTCGCGGACCTGACCGGCGCGATCGGCGAACTCTCGGTTCTCCGTGGCCGGATTGCCGAAGAGCTTGATGAGGGTGGCGCCGCCCGCGGAGAACCGCTCGGTCATCCGCGTCGACATGTCCGCGCTGTTCTCCGCGGCCTGGAACTGCAGGGACGCGAGCTTCCCGCTGAGCAGCCTGGTGGGAATGATGAAGAGCGGGAGCAGGAGGATCGACAGGGCGGTGACCTGCCAGGAGATCGTCACCATCACGCCGACGGTGAGGATGAGCGAGACGATGTTCGACACGATCCCCGACAGGGTGTTCGAGAACGCCCGCTGCGCACCGATGACATCGGTGTTGAGGCGGGAGACGAGTGCGCCGGTGCGGGTGCGGTTGAAGAACGCGATCGGCATCGACTGCACGTGTTCGTAGACGGCCGTGCGCAGGTCGAAGATGAGGCCCTCGCCGATCTGCGAGGACAGGTAGCGGTTGGAGATGCTGATCGCGGCATCGGCGATCGCCAGGGCCCCGATGGCCACGGCGATCCACACGACCGTGGCGACGGGGCCGCCCCCGGTGATCGCATTGACGACGTCACCGGCGAGGACGGGGTTGAGCACGCCGATGATCGCCGATCCGACGGAGAGGGTGAGGAAGACGGCGAGCTTCTTCTTGTGCCGCTTGGCGAAGCCGACGATCCGCCGGTAGGTGCCCGGCTGGATCTTCGTGTCCGGGGTGCGCTTGTTCTTCACCGAGGTGTACATCAGTCGGTGGGCTGACTGCATGCTCATCGTGGCCTCATTTCCTCTTCTCGCCCCTCGGCGTCGCGTGCTCGTGATCGCGCAGCGGCCCGGGCGAAGGCGCATCGCCTCCTCGGAGATCTCAAACTGTGCACCCTGTGCAACTATTTGCGCGGCGATTCTATTTCCGAGAATCGCAGGAGATGCCCCGCCGAGGCGGTCAGAGCTTGCGCAGCTGCACCTTGCGGATCGTGTGGTCGGCGGACTTGTGGAGGACGAGGTCGGCGCGGCCGCGGCTGGGCAGGACGTTCTCCCGGAGGTTGGGGAAGTTGATCGAGTCCCAGATCTCCGTCGCCAGCGTCACCGCCTCGTCGTCGCTGAGCTTCGAGTACCGGTGGAAGTAGGAGTCGGGGTCCTGGAACGCGCCGTGCTTGAGCTTGAGGAAGCGGGAGACGTACCACTCGCGGATGTCGCGGGAACGAGCATCGACGTAGACGGTGAAGTCGAAGTAGTCGCTCGTCGACAGGCCCACGGTGCCATCGGGGCGGGGCCGGGCCGGCTGGAGGACGTTGAGGCCCTCGACGATGAGGACATCGGGGGAGCGGACGACCACCTCGGCGCCGGGAACGATGTCGTACGTGTGATGGGAGTACACGGGCGCGCGGACCTCGGGGGCACCGGACTTCACGGCCGAGAGGAACCGGAGGAGCCTGCGGCGATCGTACGACTCGGGGAAGCCCTTGCGTCCGCCCAGGTGACGGCGTTCGAGCTCGGCGTTGGGGTAGAGGAAGCCGTCGGTGGTGATGAGCTCGACGCGCGGGGTGTCGGGCCACCGGGCGAGGAGCTCGCGGAGCACGCGCGCCGTCGTCGACTTGCCGACCGCGACCGACCCGGCGACGCCGATGACGAACGGGGTGCGCTTGGCGTCCTGCGGTTCGAGCCCGAGCTCGTGGAGGGGGGAGAAGAACTCCCGCGTCATCTGGTGCTTGCCCTGCCGGGCGGAGACGTAGAGGTTGAGCAGGCGGGAGAGCGGCAGGTAGACCTGAGCCACCTCGTCGAGGTCGATGCGGTCGCCGAGGCCGCGCAGCCGCTCGATGTCGCGCTGGGTCAGCGGCAGCGGCGTCGACTGCGCGAGCTTCCCCCACACCTCGCGGTCGAACTCCCAGAACGGCGAGCTCGGCTGGTCCTCGATCTTCTTCGCGGTGTTGAGTCCGGCGAGGCGGCGCGCACGGTCCAGCTGGGGGTCGACATGAGGCATGGGGACAATTGTGTCATGCGTCATGTGAGGTGCCGTGCGCACCCGGTCATCGGCAGCGTCCTCGCCGAGGCGGGGGAGGCGGTCGTCACGGCCGTGCGGTCGGGCGGTCGCCTCGGTGGGATGCCCCCGTTCACACCCGCGTCGTGCCCCTGGTCACGCCCCCGCAGTGCCCCCGGTCACGGCCGCGCAGTGGGGCCGGTCACCTCGGCGGGAGAGCGGGGGACCCGGTGAGCGGTGGGCTTGACGCGGCCCAGTAAAATTCTGCTCATGTGTGGAATCGTAGGTTATGTCTCCAGTGCGCCGGTCGCCGATGTCGACCATACTGCGCTCGACGTTGTGCTCGCCGGTCTCAAACGGCTCGAATACCGAGGATATGACTCCGCTGGAGTCGCCCTCGTCACCCCCGATGGCGAACTCGCCACGGCGAAGAAGGCAGGCAAGCTCTCCAACCTGACCGATGACCTCGAGGCGAACGAGCTGCCGCTCGCGCAGACGGGCATCGGACACACCCGGTGGGCGACCCACGGCGGACCGACCGACGTCAATGCCCACCCCCATGTCGCCGACGGAGGGCGCCTCGCGCTCATCCACAACGGCATCATCGAGAACTTCGCGCAGCTCAAGGCTCCGCTCGTCGCCGAGGGCTTCGAGTTCACCTCGGAGACCGACACCGAGGTGGCCGCCGCGCAACTCGCGAAGAACTACCGCGCCACCGGCGACCTCACCGCCGCGATGCGCGAGACCGCGCAGCAGCTCGAGGGCGCGTTCACCCTGCTCGCCGTCCACGCCGACCTGCCCGGCACCGTCGTCGCCGCGCGCCGCAACTCGCCGCTGGTCATCGGCCTCGGCGAGGGGGAGAACTTCCTCGGCTCCGACGTCGCCGCATTCATCGACTACACGCGCACAGCCGTGGAGATCGGCCAGGACGAGGTCGTGACGATCACGCCCGACTCGGTCGTCATCACCGACCTCGCCGGCAAGGTCGTGCCCGGTGAGCAGTTCGAGGTCGACTGGGACACCGCCTCGGCGGAGAAGGGCGGATTCTCCTCCTTCATGGACAAGGAGATCCACGATCAGCCGCAGGCCGTCGGCGACACCCTGCTCGGGCGCTTCGACACCGACGGCAAGCTCTCCCTCGACGAGATGAACATCGACGAGGCCGTGCTCAAGACGATCGACAAAATCGTCGTCGTCGCGTGCGGCACCGCCGCCTACGCCGGTCAGGTCGCGAAGTACGCGATCGAGCACTGGTGCCGGATCCCCGTCGAGGTCGAACTCGCCCACGAGTTCCGCTACCGGGATCCCGTCGTCAACGAGAAGACGCTCATCGTCGCGATCTCCCAGTCGGGCGAGACGATGGACACGATCATGGCCGTCCGCCACGCCCGCCAGCAGGGCGCGAAGGTCATCGCGATCTGCAACACCTTCGGCTCGACGATCCCGCGCGAATCCGACGCCGTGCTCTACACGCACGCCGGACCGGAGATCGCCGTGGCCTCGACGAAGGCGTTCCTCTCGCAGGTCGTCGCCTGCTACCTGCTCGGCCTCTACCTCGCGCAGCTGCGCGGGAACAAGTTCCGCGACGAGATCTCGCTCATCCTCAAGGAGCTGCAGACGATCCCGGAGAAGATCCAGCGGATCCTCGACGAGGGCAAGGACCAGGTCCTCGAGCTCGCGCGGCGCAACGAGGACGTCGGCTCGGTGCTCTTCCTCGGCCGCCACGTCGGCTACCCGGTCGCGATGGAGGGCGCGCTCAAGCTCAAGGAGCTCGCCTACATCCACGCCGAGGGCTTCGCCGCCGGTGAGCTCAAGCACGGCCCGATCGCGCTCATCGACGACGGCCAGCTCGTCATCATCGTCGTGCCGTCGAAGCGCGGCCGCGACTCGCTCCACGCGAAGGTGATCTCGAACATCCAGGAGGTCCGCGCCCGCGGTGCGAACACCGTGGTCATCGCCGAGGAGGGTGACGAGGAGGTGCGCGAGTTCGCGTCCGAGGTCATCTACGTCCCCGAGACGACGACGCTCATGGCGCCGCTGCTGACCACCGTGCCGCTGCAGATCTTCGCGATGGAGCTCGCGACGGCGAAGGGACTCGACGTCGACCAGCCCCGCAACCTCGCGAAGTCCGTCACCGTCGAATGACGCATCCTCGAGCCCGGGCCGCGCATGATGCGGCCCGGGCTCGAGTCGCACACTGACCGGGCGCACGCTGATCAGTCGCACGGCACGCATTCGTGCAGGACGGCCCGCATCCGGGCCGCACTGGAGAACATCCGCACTGGAGAACGTCGGACCGGAGAACGTCGGATCGAAGAACTGTCACTCTGGAGAACAGGGGAGGCCATGGCCATTCTGGGAATCGGCACCGACATCGCCGATGTGCCGCGCTTCGCCGAGCACATCGAACGCGTGCCGGAACTCCTCGACCGCCTCCTCACCCCTGCCGAACAGCTCAAGCGCAACGGGAAGCGCCGCACGGACGCATCCCTGGCGGCGCGGTTCTCCGCGAAGGAGGCGCTGAAGAAGGCGATCGGGTTCCCCGGCTGGCTGCCATGGCAGTCCGCCGAGGTGGTTCCCGCCCGCTCCGGTGCCCCCTCGTTCCGCCTGCGCGGGCTCGTCCTCGAGCACTTCCGCCTCATCGGCGGCACGAACCTCCACCTCTCGATCACCCACGACGCGAACGTGACGATGACCTTCGTCATCGCCGAGGGTGAGGGGCCGTCGCTTAGCCCCGGCGTCGAGTGGGACGCGAAGCACTTCGGCTAGACGCTCGGCCCGGCGCCCGCAGTCGCCGGCGCCCGCGCCCCGGGACCCTGCGCCCCGGCGTCCGGCCGGTGCCACCGAATCGAGGTCGCAAAGTGTCGATCTCCGACTCGCACATCGACACTCTGCGTCCTTGAAATCGGTCCCGGAGCTCGCCGCGGGGAGGAATAGACTCATCCCATGACCTCCGCCGCCGACTCCCGCGACCCCGAATCCCCTGCGTCCGCCACCGAAGCCGCGTCCGCCGACTCCTCCGCCGCGTCCACCCCCGCGGCGGCCTTCCCGGACACCCCCGCGTCCACCACCTCGGCGGCCTTCCCGAACACCTCGGCGGAGCCCCTCTCGGACACAGCCGCAGCCGGCCTCCCCACCCCCGCCGACGCCGCGGCCATCGCCGGCGACCTCGTCGCCCTGCGCCGGGCCCTCCACGCGAATCCGGAGGTCGGCCTCGACCTGCCCGCGACGCAGGCCCTCGTCAGGGACGCCATCGCCGATCTCGACGTCGAGCTCACCGCGGGCCACGCGCTGTCCTCCTTCGTCGCCGTCCTCCGCGGCGGCAAGCGCACCGCGGACTCGACCGGCGTCGTGCCCGCGGTCCTCCTCCGCGGTGACATGGACGCCCTCCCCATCACCGAGGCGACCGGCTTCGACTTCGCCGCGACGAACGGGAACATGCACGCGTGCGGCCACGACCTCCACACCGCCGGACTCGTCGGGGCGCTGCGCCTCCTCCACGACACGCGCGCCGAGCTGCCCGGCGACGTCGTCGTCATGTTCCAACCCGGCGAAGAGGGCTACGACGGTGCCGGGCGGATGCTCGACGAAGGCGTCCTCGACGCGGCCGGACCGCGGGTCAGAGCCGCCTACGGCATCCACGTCTCCGCTGATCAGGACCTCGGCGTCGGCTCCTCCCGGCGAGGGTCGTACATGGCCGCGTTCGCGAAGATGACGATCACCGTCCGCGGATTGGGCACGCACGCCTCCCGCCCGGCCAGCGGCCGCGATCCCATCGAAGTCGGGGCGATGCTCGTCGGCCAGCTCCAGGAGTACGTCACCCGCCGCTTCGACATCTTCGACCCCATAGTCGTCACCGTCGGCCAGTTCAACGGCGGCACCGCCCCCAACGTCATCCCCGACTACGCCACCCTCGTCGTCAGCGTGCGCACGTTCTCCGACGAGGTGACGACCCGCGCCGAGGCGGAGCTGCCCCACCTCGTCACCACGCTCGTCGCTGCGCACGGGCTCGAAGCCGACGTCGACTACGAGCGGATCCTCCCGCCGACGATCAACGACGACGCCGAGGCGGACTTCTTCCTCGCGACCTTCGCCGACCTCTTCGGCGCCGACCGTACCGTCACCAGGGCGAACCCGCTGCCGGGGTCCGAGGACTTCTCCCGTGTGCTCGCCGAGGTGCCCGGCGCCTACGGGCACTTCGGCGTCGCCCTGCCCACCCTGCCCGTCGCCGAGCGCGAAGCCAACCACTCACCGCGTGCCCGGCACAGCGACGAGGGCCTGGCCGACCAGGCGCTCTTCCTCGCCCACCTCGCCGGGCGGAAGCTCAAGCAGCTGGCGGGGGAGTGAGTCGACGATGAGCACGTTCGCGTATCCGAGTCAGGTGATCAGGGACGCCGAGGTGCCCCTCCTCGAGGCAGGCGTCCCGCTCATGGCGCGGGCCGCCGGTGCTCTCGCTCGGTATGCCGCGCAGACCCTGCGCTCGACGCGCGGACAGATCGCCGGATCGCGGGTGTGCGTGCTCGCCGGCCCCGGCAACAACGCCGGCGACGCGCTCTTCGCCGCCGCCTCCCTGGCCCGCCGCGGTGCCCTCGTCGATGTCATCACCCTCTTCGACCGCACCCATGCCGAGGGACTGACCGCCGCACAGCGTGCGGGAGCAGCTGTCCTCGCCGCCGGTGAGACCGCCCACGCGGAGGCGCTCACGGCACTCGATCGCGCCGACCTCGTCCTCGACGGCATCCTCGGCACGGGCGGCCGCCGCGGACTGCCGGACTCCGTCACCGCGCTCATCCGCAACTGGCGGGCCGGCGACCCGACCGGCTCGGTCATCGCCGTCGACGTCCCCTCCGACCTCGACACCTCTGCCGACTCCGCGCCCGATTCCCGCATCCACGCCGATGCCACGCTGACGTTCGGCGGTCTCAAGGCCGATCTCGTCGACCCCCGGGCCGCCGCCTTCACCGGGGCCGTCGATGTCGTCGACATCGGGCTCGATCTCGACCCCGCCGAGGCGGTCGCCGAGGTCCTCGACATCGGCGACCTCATCGCCGAGTTCCCCCGCCCCGTCGCCGCCGATCACAAGTACTCCCGTGGGGTCCTCGGCGTCGTCGCGGGGTCCGCGATGTACCCGGGCGCGGGCGTGCTCACCTCGGGTGCGGCGGTGAACACGGCGGCCGGTATGGTCCGCTACCTCGGCGACGGCGAGGTCGGGGATCGGATCCTCGACCGGCACGCCGAGGTGGTCCTCGCCGCCGGTCGCATCGATGCCCTCGTCGTCGGGTCGGGGGATCCCGAGCAGGGGTTCGTCGAGGCCGCGCTCGGCGCGATCGCCGAGACGACGGTGCCGCTCGTCCTCGACGCCGGAGCCCTCGACCTCGTCGGACACGACGAGCCCGATGCGAACCGACCGGTCGTCCTCACGCCGCACGCCGGTGAGCTCTCCCGCCTCCTCAGCCGCCTCCTCGGCGAGATCATCACCTCCCGACGGGTCGCGGCGGACCCCCTGCACTGGGCGCGGAAGGCCGCAGCGGTGACCGGGCACGTCGTCCTCCTCAAAGGCGCGCAGACGGTCATCGCGTGTCCCGACGGCTTCGCGGTGCTCCCGTCGCCGGGGCCGGCGAGCCTCGCGACGGCCGGGTCCGGCGACGTCCTCACCGGCATCATCGGCACCCTGCTCGCCGCGGCGCAGGCCGAGCGGCGTACCCGTGGCGAGGACGGACCGATGCCTGCGCGCGCCGCCGCGCACACGGCCGGCCTCGGCGTGCTGCTCCACAATGCGGCCGGGGAGCTGTCGATCAACGCCGAACAGCTCGTCACCGCGACCGGCACGGTGACGACCGCCCTCGTCCACGGGGACGGTATCCTTGTCCAGTGACTTCTCGCGAATCCCAGGGCTCTGTCGTCAGAGCTGAGATCGATGCGGCCGCCCTGCGCGCCAATGCCGCCGTCCTCGCTGCGGGAATCGCGCCGGCCAGACTCAAATGCGTCGTCAAGGCCAATGCGTATGGGCACGGCGTCGACATCGTCGCGACCGCCCTCCACGCCGCCGGACACCGGGAGTTCTGCGTCGCCACCCTCGACGAGGCGCTGCATCTGCGCGACCTCCTCGGTCCCGATGCGGACATCATGGCCTGGCTCTACGGTCCCGAGTCCGACCTCGACGCCCCGCTGCACGCCGACATCGCCCTCGGTGTGTCCACGCTCGGGGCCCTCGACCGGATCCTCGAGGCGACCGAGCGGACGGGCACGACCGCGCGGATCCACCTCAAGATCGACAGCGGGCTCGGACGCAACGGGCTGACGCCCGACGATGTCGCCGCCGTGCTCGCGAAGCTCAGGGACTGCGCCGCCGCGGACCGCCCCCGCCTCGTCGTCGCCGGGGTCATGAGCCACTTCGCCGTCGCCGACGAACCCGACCGCCCCGAAACCGCGCAGCAGCAGCAGGTCTTCGACGCCGTGCGCGACGACCTCGTCGCCGTCCTCGACGCCGCCGGCGGTCGCCTCGGCGAAGTCGACGATCTCGACATCCACATCGCGAACTCTCCGGCCGCGCTCACCCTCCGGCCCGTGCCCGGCACCGCGGCCCGGGTCGGGCTCGCCCTCTACGGGCTCTCCCCGCTCGAGGACCGGTCGGCTCGGGATCTCGGGCTCACCCCGGTCATGCGCCTCGTCTCGGAGGTCGTCAACGTCAAAGACATCCCCGCAGGTCACGGGGCCTCCTACGGGCTGACCTACACCGCGGAGACCGACACGCGGTTCGCTCTCGTCCCCGGCGGGTACGGCGACGGTCTGCCGCGGTCGGCGTCGAACCGCGCCGCGGTGACGATCCGCGGGCAGCGCTTCCCCGTCATCGGGCGCATCGCCATGGACCAGTTCATCGTCGACGTCGGCGACGCCGAGGTGGCTGTCGGCGACGAGGTCGTCATCTTCGGCCCCGACGGCCCGAGCGCCGACGAGTGGGGTGCGTGGGCGGACACGATCAACTACGAGATCGTCACGCGCATCAGCGCCCGCGTCGACCGCCTCGGCGTCGACGTCACCCGAGCCGATGTCGACGTCGACGGCAGCGGCGTCGACATCGTCGCCGGCGGGCGTGAGGGGGCGGCATGAGGATCCGCGTCACCTCCCTGGAGCGGATGCGCGCCCTCGCCGAGGCGGTCGCCGGGCAGCTGCGCGCCGGTGACCTGCTCATCCTCACCGGCGATCTCGGGGCGGGGAAGACGACGTTCACGCAGTCCCTCGGCGCCGGCCTCGGAGTCGCGGGGCGGATCACCTCGCCGACGTTCGTCATCGCGCGCGAGCACCCGTCGACCCACGGCGGGCCCGCGCTCGTCCACGTCGATGCCTACCGCCTCGGTGCCGCCGAGGAGCTCTCCGACCTCGACCTCGACTCGGAGCTCGAGGAGTCGGTGACCGTCGTCGAGTGGGGCGAGGGACTGGCCGAGCAGCTGAGCGCCGACTATCTCGATCTCACGATCACCCATCCCGGCACCGCCGATGCGGACGACCCTGATTCGTTGGACGCCGGGGCGGGCAGCGCTGACTCAGGCAGCGCCGAGGCGACCGGCGACTTCGACCTCGACGATCCCGCCGATGACGACTACCTCGTCGATGAGAACCGCACCGTCGACGTCGTCGGCCACGGGCCCGGATGGGAGCGCCGCCTCGGTGGCCTCGCCACGGCGATCCGCACCGCCGGATTCGACGTCGCCGATGCTCCCGGGGACGACGGGTCGTAAGGAGGACCACGCATGATCATTCTCGGAATCGACACCTCACAGGCCGCCTCGGTGGCGCTCGTCGACACCGACTCGGGGGAGGTGCTCGCGGCGGAACAGGCCGATGACCAGCGCCGACACGTCGAGTTCATCGGACCGGCGCTCGAGCGCGTGCTCGCCCATCCCGCGGTGCCCGACCTCGTCGTCACCGGCACCGGGCCGGGGCCGTTCACCGGTCTGCGGGTCGGCATCGCCGCGGGCATCGCCGTCGGTCTCGCGCGCGGCATCCCCGTTCACGGCCTCCATTCGCAGGCGGCGATCGCCGAGGAGTTCCGCCGGCTGCTCGTGCCTCCCGATGCTGGTGACACCGGCACGTCGGGCTTCATCGGCGGTGACTCGGGACTCGTCCTCATCGCCGGGGACGCGCGCCGCAAGGAGGTCTACGCGAGCGTGTACTCGCCCGCCGCCGAACTCGTCGCCGGTCCCCTCGTCGCGAAACCCGCCGACCTCGCCGCGGAGTTGACCGCCCTCGGCGTCGACGACGCGGCGGTCGGCGAGCGTCTCGGGCGCGGCTTCGCCCTCTACTCCGACCTCCTCGGCGCCTCGACCCGATCCGACATCGTCGACCCGCGGGCCGAGTTCCTCGCCTTCGCCGCCGCCCGTGAGCTCGCGGCGGGCCGGGAGCTCGGCGAACCGGTCCCCGAATACCTCCGCGAGCCCGATGCCGCTGCGACGCCCGTGCGCCAGAGCACGCTCAAGTAGCCGTCGATGCTCCCCGTGCAGATCGCCGACCTTCCCTGGTGGGACCTCGCCGAGGTGGCCGAGGCCGATGCGCGCATCTTCGGCCCCACCGCCTGGACCGTCCAGTACTACTGGGCGGTGCGGGCCCAACAGGGCACGGCGATGTTCGCCGCGCGTCTCCCGGAGGTCGGGGAGGACGAGACGGTGACCGGTGGGCCTCCCGATCATGCGTCTTCTGGAGAGCTCGCGGGCTGGGTGGTCATGTCGGCGATCGGCGCGGAAGCCGATGTCATGACGATCGCGACTACCGAGGCGGCCCGCGGACGCGGGGTCGGTCGCAGTCTCCTCGCCGCTGGGCTCGACTGGGCGGCCCGTCAGGGTGCCGAGGTCGTCCACCTCGAGGTCGCCGACGGCAATGACGCGGCGCTCGGTCTCTATCGGTCGCTCGGCTTCGAGGAATGGGGCAGGCGCCCCGACTACTATCCGGGCGCCGACGCGATCCTCATGCGCCGTAGCCTGCGCTAGCGACGTCGCCTCGAGCGAATGAGCCCGCGGCCTGACGCGGGTCTTACGCGACCGGCGCGGACCGGTCGGTGAGCTCGGAGAGCAGCGCCCCGTTGAGGTCGAAGGCCCGCAGCGTCTCGGCGATGACGGCCTCTTCGTCGCCGTCGGTCGCCGCGACCTCGTCGAGACGACCGCGATAGGCGTCCTTGTACGGTTTTCCCTTGCCCAGTGCGGTGAAGTCCCACATCGTCAGCGCCTCCTCGGGAAGGCCGTAATGCCTGCCCATGAGGGTGCCGATCGCCTGTCCGCCGGAGAGATCGCCGAGGTAGCGGGTGTAATGGTGCGCGATCATCTGCTCGGGGGTGCCGAGGGCGGCGAGATGATCGGCATAGGCCCGGGCACTCGTCGTCACCGCGATCCCGGAGACGTCGATGCCGTCGACGCGATCGAGGGCGGCGAGGTCGGCGCTGATCCGCGCGGAGCGCTCGAGCCGGGGGTCGTGGAACGGGGCGAACACCGGATCGGCGGCGAAGTCACGGGCCCGTGCCTCGAGGGCTGCGTAGATGACCTCGTACTGCGTGAGCAGCGTCGCGTATGCGACCGCATCGAGCCGGCCCTCCATGAGCTCGACCATGAAGTCCGTGTGCTCGACCTCGTCGTGGATCGTCGCCGTGCTGCCCTTGAGACGAGCGGAGAACGGGTCGGTCATGGCTGCTCCTCTGATGTCGCCGGGTGGACAGAGTCTATCGCGGCAGGCTCCGTGAGCGCTGGGTTCGCACCGCCTCCATCCTCAACCCGACCTGAGGACGGAGGACCGCCTCGGCGAGTAGGGTGGAGGCATGACACGAGTGCAACTGGCAGACACGAATCTCATGGTTCACCCCCTGCAGCTGGGCGGCAATCCGTTCGGGTGGGGCGCTGATCGGGACGAGAGCTTCGCCGTCCTCGATGCCTACGCCGAGGCGGGAGGCAATTTCATCGACACCGCCGATGCCTACTCGGTCTGGGTCGAGGGCAACTCGGGTGGGGAGTCGGAGACGATCATCGGCGAATGGATGGCCGCCCGCGGCAACCGCGACGAGATGGTCATCGCGACGAAGGTCGGCATGCTCCCGAAGCAGAAGGGGCTCGACCCGGTCAACATCCGTGAGGCCCTCGATGCCTCACTGCGTCGGCTCGGCACGGACCGCGTCGACCTCTACTACGCGCACATCGATGACGAGAAGGTCGACCAGGTCGCCGTCGCGGAGACGTTCGACGCGCTCGTCCGCTCGGGCAAGGTCAGCTACCTCGGCGCCTCGAACTTCTCCCTCGACCGGCTGAAGTCGGCGATGAAGATCAGCGAGAAGTACTCGCTCGCGCACTACCGGGTCGTCCAGGACAAGTTCAACCTCGTCTCCCGGGCCGCCGTCGATGCCGACAAGCAGGAGTACCTCCGCAGCCGCGGCATCGCCGAACTGCCCTACCACTCGCTGGCCTCGGGCTTCCTCACCGGCAAGCACACCGGCGGAGACGCCACCGGCAGCGTCCGCGGTGAACGGGTCGGAGACCTCCTCGATGACCAGAACGCCCTCCGCGCCCTCGAAGTCCTCCACGATGTCGCCGCCTCCCACGATGCGTCGATGACCGCGACCGCGATCGCCTGGCAGCTCAGCCATGACTTCATTCCCTCGACGATCGCCTCGGCGCGGGTGCCCGAGCAGCTCACCGAGCTCCTCGCCGGCACCGAGCTCACCCTCACCGATGCCGAGATCGCGCAGCTCGACGACGCGTGGGCCGACGCATGATCGCGCCCGATCCGCGCCTTGTGACCTGGGAGAACGGCACCGACCTCGTCATCGAGCTGCCGCTGACGGTGACGCCGGCGGCGGCGTGGGCACGCCTGACCGACGGGGAGCGCGCCGGTGACTGGTTCGCTCCCTTCACCGTCGACGGCGACTCCGTGTCCTTCGACCTCGGCGTCTCCGAACTCGGGCAGACCGAACTCGTCGGGGAGATCCTCAGCTGCGAGGACGAGGAGCACGTCCTCGTCGAGTTCGTCGAATTCGGCGTCCTCGGCATCCAGCTGCTGCCCGTCGCGGTCGATGCCGCCGCCGCGTCTGCTGACCCGTCGCTGGGTCCGGAGGCGGCGACCGTGGCTGCCGCGGATGAGACCGACGGCACCGTCCTCGTGTTCACCCAGTCGGCCACCGACGCCGAGGCGGCCCGCCAGAAGGCCGCCGACTTCGGTCCGATGTGGGACACGCACCTGCGGATGTTCGCCCGCAGCCTCGGCGTCGAGGCGCCTGAGGCCGACGACGACGACCTGCTGCGCACGTACGCCGACCTCGAACTCGAGGTCGATGACGCCGCTGAGGACGACCTCGGCGATCCGGATCTCGACGATCTCGGGACCGCTGAACCGGAGGACGCCCGCGTCGGCGAGCCGCACCGCGGTACGGAGAGCCGATGAGCGACCCCCTCGTCCTCGGCATCGAATCCTCGTGCGACGAGACCGGGGTCGGCATCGTGCGCGGGCGCACGCTGCTGACGAACACGGTGTCGTCGTCGATGGACGACCATATCCGGTTCGGCGGAGTCGTCCCCGAGGTCGCCTCCCGCGCCCACGTCCAGGCGATCGGTCCCGCGATCGTCGCCGCGTGCGATGAGGCCGGGGTCGCCCTCGGCGATCTCGACGCGATCGCGGTGACCGCAGGACCCGGACTGTCCGGGGCGCTCATGGTCGGCGTGGGCGCCGCGAAGGGACTGGCCACGGCGCTTGGGCTGCCGCTCTACGGCGTCAACCATCTCGCCGCCCACGTCGCCGTCGACCTCGTCGCCGACGACATCGACGGTCTGCGGACGCCGACGATCGCCCTGCTCGTCTCGGGCGGGCACACGGAGATCCTCCGCATCGGCGACATCGTCGACGACATCGAGCTCCTCGGGGCGACGATCGACGATGCCGCCGGTGAGGCGTTCGACAAGACTGCTCGGCTGCTCGGGCTGAGCTACCCCGGGGGCCCGAACATCTCGAAGGCCGCGCTCGGCCTCCTCGACGGCACGGGTGTGCCCGGTGACCGCACGGCGGTGCGGTTCCCGCGCGGGCTTGCGAAGAAGGACGATCTGCGCGATCCCGAGCGTCGGTTCAACTTCTCCTTCTCCGGGCTCAAGACTGCGGCCCTGCGTGAGGTGACGAAGGCTGAGGCACTCGGCAGCGACCTGAGGGTGGCCGACATCGCCGCCGGGTTCGAAGACGCCGTCGTCGACGTCCTCGTGACGAAGACCCTACTCGCCGCCTCTGACACGGGCATCGACCACGTCGTCCTCGGGGGCGGGGTGGCGGCGAACGCGCACCTGCGCGAGGTGCTGGCCGCCCGCTGCGCCGAGGCGGGTGTGACACTGAGGGTGCCTCCGCTCAGCCTCTGCACCGACAACGGGGCGATGGTCGCCGCACTCGGTGCGGAACTCGTCTCCCGCGGTGCCGCCCCGAGCGATCTCGGCTTGGCCGCGGTCTCGTCGTTGGATGTCGATGATGTCCTCGTCTGACGGAGCCCGACGCTCTGACGAGGCCCCGGAAGACGCGACCGCGAACCACTCCGGTGAGGCCTCCTCGCCCGCCCGGTCAGAGCGCCTGCCCGACTCCCTGCCGCCTCGGCGCTCGGGTGACGGGTGGACCGTCGGCTCCGACGGAGAGAAGCACTGGGGTCTCAACGGCGCGGCCGGACTCATGCTCATCGACCCCGATCGCGGAGTGCTCATGCAGCACCGGGCGCTGTGGTCGGTGGCCGGCGGCACGTGGGGATTCCCCGGCGGGGCCCGCGACATGGGGGAGTCGGCGATCGATGCCGCGATCCGCGAATCCCACGAGGAGGCGGGTGTGCCCGATCCCGAGGGCAACGACTTCACGATCGTCGACTGCCATGTCCTCAACCTCGGCACATGGTCGTACACGACGGTCATCGCGAAGACCCTGCGGCACCTCGAGCCGGTGATCAACGATCCTGAGAGCATCGAGCTGCGCTGGGTGCCGCTCGACGAACTCCGCGACCTCGATCTCCACCCGGGGGTGGAGGCGAGCCTGCCGGAACTCGAAGAGCTCCTCGCCCCGCACCTCTAGGCAGCCCGCACCTCTAGGCAGCCCCGGCCCGCGAGCAGGCCCCGCGCCTCACACGTACGAGGTGCGCAGATCCCGGATGAGCGAGCGCGTCACTTCGGTGAGCGATCCGGTCGTGTGGAACACGTCCTGCAGGCGCTGGTAGGGCACCCCGCGCGCCATGAGATCGCTGATCGAGGCGAGCTCGCGCGCGCATCCGAGCCTCTCGGCCACCGGCGCCAGACGGACGAGCTCGTCGGCGATGCACTCGGTGACGAGCCGCTCATCGGCTTGCGCGTTCTCGATGATGATCGCGTCCATCCCGTACCGCGCCGCCCGCCACTTGTTCTCGTCGTGGAACCAGTCGGGCATCGTCGGCAGGGTCTCTCCGGCGTCGAGGCGGGCGGAGAAGTCGTCGATGAGGCACTGGATGAACGCGGTCATCGCGGTGATCTCCTCGAGCGTCGGCAGCCCGTCGCACACCCGCACCTCGACGGTGCCCCAGTTCGGCGCGGGCCGGATGTCCCAGCGGATCTCGTTGAGATGGTCGATGATGCCGGTCGTGAGCATGTCGTCGACGTACTTCTCATACGCCGCCCACGAATCGAACTGGAACGGCAGACCGGCCGTCGGCAGCTGCTGGAACATCATCGCCCGATTCGACGCGTACCCGGTGTCCGTCCCGCCCCAGAACGGGGAGGAGGCGCTGAGCGCCTGCAGGTGGGGGACGTAGGCGAGGAGCGCGTTGATGATCGGCAGGACCTTGTCGCGCGAATCGACGCCGACGTGGACGTGGACGCCGAAGATCAGCATGTTCCGACCCCACCACTGCGTGCGGTCGACGAGTTCGAGGTACCGGTCCTTCGCCCGCACCTCCTGCGTCTGCCACTGGGCGAACGGGTGGGTGCCCGCCGACATCAGCTCGATGCCGCGATCCTCCGTCAGCGTCCGCAGCGCGCCCATCGAGGTCGCGAGGTCCTCGGCGACACCGGACACCGTCGTCTGCACATCGGTGACGAGCTCGATCGTGTTCGTCAGCATCTCGCCGACGATCCGCTTCTCGAATGCGGGTGCGCGGTCGGCGACATCGGCCAGCAGGCTCTCCGCTGCGGGGGTGAGATCGAGACTCTCCCCGTCGAGGAGAGCCAGTTCCCATTCGACACCGAGGGTGGAACGGGGTGAACGTGCGAAATCGACCATGGATCGATCATAGTGGCGCGCGTCCCCGACTCGAGACGCCGTCTTGCCCACACGGGCATGAGATCGGTCTCCCACCCGCCGGCCGAGCGCGCGGACCGGGTTCAGGTGCGCCCACTAGCATGGGAGCATGCCAACACGTCTCACCCTCACGGCACTGACCGCGGCACTCACCCTTGTCCTCGCCGGCTGTTCCGGCGGCAGCGCGGGGGAAACGGATGCCACGACGGATCCCTCGAGCGCCGAGGCGGGGGCGAGCTCGGCCGCCCCCACGAGCGCGCCGACGAGCGCGCCCCCGGCCCAGCCTGAGGACTTCGCCGACGAGGCCGCCGAGATCGTCGACTCCTTCTCCGACGAGCAGCTCGCCGGGTCCCTCATCATCGGCACCTGGGCCGGAGCGGGCTCCCAGGGCGCGGTCGACATGGTCAGGCAGAACAGCCTCGGCGGGGTCATCGTCATGGCCGACAACCTCACGGAGACCCCCACGGCCGACGAGGTGAGCGCCCTGACCAAGGACATCGCCGGCGCGCGGACCACGGGCCAGCCGGTGTCGATCGGCGTCGATCAGGAAGGCGGCCCGGTCTCGCGCCTGAGCACCGCGGCGCTGCCGTTCCCGCCGCTCATGGCGCTTGCCGCCACCGGGGACGGGCAGCTGACGACGACGGCGACGACGGTGCAGGCGCGCAACCTCACCGACCTCGGCTTCACGATCGACTTCGCCCCCGACTCCGATGTCACGGTCGGACCCGAGGACGTCGCGATCAACGTGCGCTCGGCCGGCAGCGACCCCAAGGCCGTCGCCGAGGTGGTCGCCCAGGCCGTCGACGGCTACGAAGCGGGTGGGGTCGCGAGCTCCGCGAAGCACTTCCCCGGCCACGGTCGCCTCACCGTCGACTCGCATGAGAGCCTGCCGGTGTCGGAGAAGTCGATCGACGAGCTCGAGAGCACGGACCTGCTGCCCTTCAAGTCCGCGGTCGAGGCCGGGGTGCCGCTCGTGATGATGGGCCACATCGGGCTGCCGGACGCGAAGACGACCCCGGCGAGCCTCAACCCGGACGCCTACGCGGCGATGCGCGACAAGCTCGGCTTCGACGGGGTCGCGATCACCGATGCGCTCAACATGGAGGCCGTGCCCCAGAACGAGAACGGCGGGGAGACCGTGACCGCGCTCAAGGCCGGCGCCGACCTCGCGCTCATGCCCCCGGACGCCGCAGCCGCACAGAAGGCGATCGTCGCGGCGCTGGGGGATGGGACGCTGACGAAGGACGACCTCGTCGAGAAGTCCCGCCGGGTCGTTGCGATGCAGCTGGCCACCGCGGAGACGCAGAAGGGCGTTGCGGGGTCTGACGCCGGCGCTGAGGATCCCGAGGCCGTGCTCACCGAGGTCGCCGAGAAGTCGCTGACCGTGCTCAAGGGCGACTGCGAGTTCGCGGGCACCGAGTCGATCTCGATCGTCGGCGGCAGCGAGAAGGAGAAGGCCGCCCTGGGCAAGGCGGCCGAGTCCGCGGGGCTGACCGTCGGCTCCGGTGGGACGACGGTGAGTCTGAGTCCGAAGACCTCCGCCGAGGTGGCCGTCGGCACCGCTGCCCCGTGGACGATGCGCAGCACCACGGCGAAGACCGCGGTGACCGCCTACGATTCCAATCCCTACGCGCTCGAGGCGGTCGCGAAGTGGCTCAAGGGCGACCTCACCGCCACAGGATCGCTGCCGGTCAACTACGACGGCAGCGACGCAGCGCCGTCGTGCAGTGGGTGAGTCAGTCGAGCTGCTTGCCGTACGCGGCGGCGATGTCGTCGAGGACGGTGCCCAGCGCGAGGTAGCCCTGCCCGCGCATCCACGCCTCGAAGTCGACGGGGTGGACATTGCCGGCCTCGACTGCGGGGATGGCCTGCCAGATCGGTGAGGCCGCGACCTCATCGACGACGCCCTCCTCGGTGCTGTAGACGAAGATGTGGTCGCCGAGGCTGCCCGGCAGCAGCTCGAGGCTCGTCTCGACGTAGCCGCCCTCGCCGACGCTCGTGCCCTCGGCCGGCGGAGCGAACGTCAGTCCGGCGTCGGTCATCGCAACCCCGGCGTTCGTCTCCTCCATCATCACGCGCACCTCGTCGGGTCGCAGGCGCACCTGCGAGACCGGCTTGGCCGCTTCGGGATCGTCGGCGAGCTGCGCCTTGAGGTCGGCGGCGCGGGACTCGTAGGCCCGGGCGGCCTCATCCATCTCCGCGGTGCGGTCGAGTGCGGCCCCGACCTGGGCGGCAAGGCCCTTGGGGTCCTGCTCGCCGACGACGACGGGCACCGTCGGTGCGATGTCGGAGTACTCGTCGAACATCGTGTCGTCGAGGCCGGCACCGCCCGAGGCGTTCATGAGGATGAGGTCGGGTTCGAGCGCGGCCACGAACTCGAGGTCGATCTCCTCGTCGGAGTCTCCGATGCGCGTGACCGAGTCGTCGTCGAGGCCGACGTAGTCGGGCAGTCCCGCGAACGACATCGGCGAGCCGACGGGCGTGACTCCGGCTGCGACGCTCGAGTCGAGGAGCGCCGTCGACGTGACGACGACCCGTTCGTAGTCGGTCGGGGCCTCGAAGGTGCCGAGCTCGGTCTTCACGGAGTAGGTGTCCGCCGAGGCGGCCCCCGCTGTCTCCGCGTCGGTGCCGCACCCGCTGAGGACACTGACCGTGAGCACGGCGGCCGACAGCGCGAGGCTGCCGCGCACGGCTGAGAGCCGACCCGATCGCGTCGGGCAACGGCGGGCGCTGTCGGGACGGGAGCCGGTGGGCAGGGAGCCGGATGGCAGGGTCTCGGGCACGGAGCAGTCCTCTTTCGTCCTCAGGGAATCGGCGTGCAAGATTAGCCTAGCCTCAGCTGCGGGACGGATGGCCCTGCGCATCGATGAATGAGACGAGCCGCACACCCTGCCCCTCACCGCACCGCGGAATCACCGCATCCGGGGGTCCTCGGTGGGGTCGGCGTACTGCTGCGGGCAGCCGTCGGTCTGCGCCTCCGGCCGGAGCTCGTAGTGCCACGCCTCGTTGCCGTAGATCTGGCACAGCCCGAAGTCGGCGCCGTGCTGGGAGAGCCAGCTCGAGGCGTCCATCGGGCCGATGTCGACGGCATCTCCGGACACGTGCGGCGAGGTCTCGGGGGTGGCGACCCACCGTGCGGCTTCGGCCTTCGACCCGTAGGTGGAGACGGCGTCGTCGAGCAGACCGGCCTGGTAGGCCGCCGATCGCCGCCCGCTGTTGACGGTGAACGTCACGCCGTCGAGGCGCGCGGACTCGGCGGCCGCGGTCACCGCTGTGCGCAGATCGGCGTCGAGCCCGGAGATGCCCGGCAGTTCGGTGTCGGTGATGCGGGCGTCGTCGGGCAGGGCGCCGTTGTCGGTGTCGCGGACGTTCGCGTCGATCGACGCCCCGACTCCCGCCTCGCCGGTCTGGGACTCCGCCTGCACCGCGCAGCCGGCGAGGGCGGCGACGAGCAGGACGGCGAGTCCGACGGCCACGGCGAAGACGCCGAGGCGGTCGGTGGCGGTTGGGACGGATGCTGCGGTTCTCGTGGTCATGCCTTCAGTCAACGCAGTCGACTGTTGCCGGAGCGTATGCGGAAATCGATATGTTCGCGATACATCCGGGCCATTACGCTGATCCCTATGCGCGTACTGATCGTCGAGGACGAACCCGAGATGGCCGAGGCCGTCCGCAGCGGTCTCCGCCTGGAGGCCATCGCCGCCGACATCGCCGGCGACGGTGACCAGGCGCTCGAGATGCTCGCGGTCAACGACTACGACATCGCCGTGCTCGACCGTGACATCCCCGGACCCTCCGGCGACGAGGTGGCCCGCCAGATCGTCGCCGCCGGCACCGGCATGCCGATCCTCATGCTCACCGCCGCCGATCGCCTCGACGACAAGACGACGGGGTTCGCCCTCGGCGCGGACGACTACCTGACGAAGCCCTTCGAACTCGCCGAGCTCGTGCTGCGTCTGCGCTCCCTCGACCGGCGCCGGTCCCAGCACCGGGCGCCGGTGCTCGAGGTCGCGGGTCTTCGCCTCGACCCGTTCCGCCGGGAGATCTACCGTGACGGCCGGTATGTCGCTCTCACCCGCAAGCAGTTCGCGGTGCTCGAGGTGCTCATGCGCGCCGACGGCGGAGTCGTCAGCGCCGAGGAGCTGCTCGAGAAGGCCTGGGACGAGAACGCCGACCCGTTCACCAATGCCGTGCGGATCACGGTCTCGGCCCTGCGCAAGCGCCTCGGCGAGCCCTGGCTCATCGCGACGGTGCCCGGCGTCGGCTATCGCATCGCGGACCCGAGCGCCGAGGCGGCCGACCGTGGCTGAGCCGCGACCCCGCGGACTGAGCGTCCGGTGGCAGCTGACGCTCAGCTACGCCGGGTTCCTCATCGTCGCCGGCATCCTCCTGCTCGCCGTCGTCTGGATCTTCCTCCTGCGCTATGTCCCCAACGTGCCGATCAGCGCCCCCGACGGCTTCGTCCCCAATCGCTCCGATCTGCAGCGGGCGTTCTTCCCCGCCGCGGCGGCGACCTTGGGGTTCCTCCTCGTCGTCGGGCTGGCCGGAGGATGGTTCCTCGCCGGCCGCATGCTCACCCCGCTGGCGAGGATCACCCGGGCGGCCCGGGCGGTGTCCGCCGGCGAGTTCTCCCACCGCATCCGGATGAGCGGGCGCCAGGATGAGATCCGGGAGCTCGCCGACGTCTTCGATGCGATGCTCACCCGGGTCGAGGCCCACGTCGCCGAACAGCAGCGCTTCGCCGCGAACGCCTCCCATGAGCTGCGGACCCCGCTGGCCATCACGCAGGCGGTCCTCGATGTCGCGCAGCGCGAGCCCGACCGCGAGCACAGCGCCGATCTCGCTCAGCTGCGCGCGGTCAACGACCGTGCGATCGCGCTCACCGAGGCGCTCCTCCTGCTCAGCCGCGCCGGCAATGAGATCCGCGACGTCGAGCCGGTCGACCTCTCCCTCCTCGCCGAGGATGCCGTGGAGACCCTGCTGCCGTTCGCCGAATCGCGGGGGATCGACGTCGAATTCGACACCCAGCCGGCCACAGCGCTGGGGTCGCCGGTGCTGCTGTCCCAGGTGGTGACGAACCTCGTCCACAACGCCATCGTCCACAACCTCCCGGCCGGCGGCTCGCTGCGCGTGCGCACAGGCCGGCAGCCGGCACCGGACGGCACCGGTCCGTGGGCGTGGGTGAGCGTCGAGAACACCGGAGCGGTCATCAGCCCCGAAGCGGTTGCGACCCTCACCGAACCGTTCCAGCGCGGCGGCAGGCGCACCCGCGACAGCAGCCACGCAGGGGTCGGCCTCGGCCTCGCGATCGTCGCGCGCATCGTCGCCACCCATCGCGGCCGTCTCACCCTCACCCCGCTGGCCGGCGGGGGACTCCGCGTCGACGTCGGCCTGCCCGCAGCCCACCAGCCGGTTCAGGGGCGGAGCATAGCGGACCGCGGCACGGATGCTCAGCTGCCGGTGGCGATCCCGCGGCCCGGGTCGGAGGACCAGCCGGACCAGCTCGCCGAGTAGAGGCTCGAGCCGACCCCGAGGGTCGCGAGCACCATCGCGTTGTGGCACGCGGTGACCCCGGATCCGCAGTAGACGGCGACCGACTCCTCGAGGGCGCCGAGGTCGCCGAAGCGCTCGCGGAGGTCGACCTCGGAGAGGATGTAGCCGTCGGCGGTGTTCTCCGTCGCCGGGGCGTTCCGCGCTCCGGGAATGTGGCCGGCGACCGCGTCGAGGGGTTCGGTCTCCCCGCGGAACCGCTCGGGGGCGCGGGCGTCGAGGAGCACGCCGTCCCAGGACTCGGCGGTGTCGGCGTCGATGACGGGCATCGACCCGGGAGTGATGACGACGGTGGAGGGGGCGACGGCTGCGGCCTCACCGAATTCGAGGTCGCCGCCGGCGGAGACCCAGGCGTCGATCCCGCCGTCGAGGACACGGGCGTGCAGTCCCGCCCAACGCAGCAGCCACCAGGCTCGCGCCGCGCCGAGTCCGGAGTTGTCGTCATAGACGACGACCTCCGTCTCCGGGGTGATGCCCCAGGTCCGGACCGTGGTCTGGAACTGCTCGGGACTCGGCAGGGGGTGGCGCCCGGCGCGCGGATCGGTCTGACCGTGATCGGCGAGGTCGGTGTCGAGGTCGACGTAGAGCGCGTGCGGCAGGTGACCGCGTGCGAAGTCGTCCCGGCCATCGGGTTTGAGCTGGGTCCAGCGGACGTCGAGCAGCCTCGGCGGGGTCCGGCCCATCGTCTGGGTGAGGAGCTCTTGCGCGGTGATGAGGACATCGGTTCGGGTCATCGGATCTCCTTGGCTCGGGTCGATCTCCTGCGATCGCCTCCGCTGCTGACTCTACGTCCCCTCAGGACTCCGGGGCAGTCCCGGGTGCCGTGAACGGCTGGGTGAGGAGGACGACGTGCTTGTCGCCGAGGCGGGTGAAGACGAGGGTGGCGCGCTCGCCCTTCGGCAGCTTGAGCTGGCGTCGCACCTGGTCGGGGACGATGTCGGCGCCGCGCTTCTTGATGACGACCGAGCCGATGCCGCGGGCGATGAGCTCCTTGCGCAGGCTCGGGATCTTCGCCGGGAGGACATCGACGATCTCGTACGCGGTGACCCCTGCCGCGGCCGGTCCGGTCGGGGCGACATCGGTCGTGAGGTAGGCGATCGACGGGTTGAGCCGGCGCGCCTGCAGGGGACCGGTGAGCGCCGTGACGAGCCCCGCGCGGACGATCGCGCCGTCGGGTTCGAGGAGATACTCGCCGAGGCGGCCGATGCCGTCCTCGTCGGCCGCCGGCACATCGTCCTCGTGGACGAGGAGGGTGCGCTCGCCCATGACGAGCGCGCTGCGCCCGGGCCGCTGCCGGGCCGCTCCGAAGTAGAGGCAGACCTCGACGACGTCGCCGTCGTGGGAGACCCACTGGGCCTCCGCGCCTGCGGGAATGAGGTCATGGTCGAGGGCGGGGCCCAGCTTGACCCCGGCCGCATGGGCCTTCGCCGCGCGGTCGACGACCCAGGTCAGGGACGGGGAGAATTCGTCGGGGTCGGCGATGCGCGCGGTCGCCCCGCGGGCATTCGCGCGACCGACGCGGCGGCGAGCCGGATCGAACCACAGGGCGTCGGCGCCGACGATCTCCGCGTGCTCGGCCAGCCCGTGCGCGACCTCGGCGCCGGGCAGGTGACGGAGGTTGAAGGCGGCGATCGCGGCGGTGACCTCGTCGGCGTCGACGGCGCGGACCTCGGCGCCGAGGCCGGCGAACGCGAACGCATCGAAGCCGATCCCGCAGCCGAGGTCGGCGATGCGGACGGGGGAGTCGGAGCCGTCGGCCCGCCCGGCGGCGAGCAGCCGCTGCGCGTGGTGGGCGGCGACGGGCAGGCGGGTGGCCTGGGCGAGGCCGTCACGGGTGAAGAGCATCTCCGCGGCGTAAGGACCGAGCTTGCCGACGGCCTCCGTGCGCAGCTGCGCCTGCGTGAGCAGGGCCGCGGTCACCTCGGCGGAGAACCCCTCCTTGCGCAGCGCCGCTGAGCGGGCGAGATCGCCTGTGGGCAGATCATCGATCCGGTCGAGACGGTCGAGGACGGAGACGTCGAGGAGTTCGGCCAGAGTCGTGCGATCCATGGGGGCCAGCCTAACGTTTCCGGGTCACCCGCAGGTCACGGGGGATCACGGGCACCGTCACGGCGAGCGTTCCCGAGACCGTGAGGTAGGTTGTTGGGTGTGACGTTACTGACCGCACGCGACATCCGCGACATCGCCGCTGACATCGGTCTGCGCCCGACGAAGCAGAAGGGCCAGAACTTCGTCATCGACCCCAACACCGTGCGCTCGATCGTCGCGGCCGCCGACCTCGCCGGGGCGCAGAACGTCGTCGAGATCGGCCCCGGACTCGGGTCGCTCACCCTCGGCCTGCTCGAGGCCGGCCATGCCGTCACCGCTGTCGAGATCGACGAGGTGCTCGCCGCCCGCCTGCCCGCGACGATCGCGGAGTTCGCGCCGGAGGCCGTCGACCGGTTCGATCTCGTCGGCGCCGACGCACTCAAGGTCACCGAGCTGCCGCAGGCCCCGGACGCGCTCGTGGCGAATCTGCCCTACAACGTCGCCGTGCCCGTCCTCCTCCACTTCCTCGAGATCTTCCCGAGCCTGAGGACCGTCCTCGTCATGGTCCAGCTCGAGGTCGCCGAGCGCCTCGCCGCCGGGCCCGGCTCGCGGACCTACGGCGTGCCGAGCGTCAAGGCCCAGTGGTACGGCGAGGTCGGACTGGCCGGGCGGATCGGCAAGAACGTCTTCTGGCCGGCCCCGAACATCGACTCGGGACTCGTCCGCATCGACGTCACCCGCAGCGACCGGGATCCCGCCGAGCGCACGCGCCTCTTCTCCCTCGTCGACGCCGCGTTCGCGCAGCGCCGCAAGACCCTGCGTGCGGCCCTGGCGACGTGGGCCGGCAGCCCGGCACGCGCCGAGGAGGTCCTCCGCGCCGCCGACATCGACCCGCGCACCCGGGGTGAGGCGCTCGGCGTCGCCGACTTCGCACGCCTCGCCGCCGCCGAGGCCCGACTCGCCGCCGATGACAGCCGTCCGGCAGCGGAACAGAGCCCGGACGCCAGCCCGGAGGGCGGTCGCTCCGCATGACCGAGCAGCTGTCCCCGCGTCCCGGCGCCCCGACCCCGGTGAGAGTGCGCGCACCGGGGAAGATCAACGTCCACCTCGGCGTCGGCGGAGTCGGCGCGGACGGCTACCACGAGCTCGCGACGGTCTTCCAGGCCCTCGACCTCACCGAGACGCTCACCCTCATCCCCGGCGGGACGGGGGCGATCATCGTCCGGGGGCGCTACGCCGATGACACTGTGCCGCGCGGGGAGACGAACCTCGCCCGCCGTGCCGTCGACCTCCTCATCAGCACCTTCGAAGCCGAGCGCGACGTCGATGCGCTGCGCGGGCTCGACATCGTCATCGACAAGCAGGTGCCCGTCTCCGGGGGGATGGGCGGGGGCTCCGCCGATGCTGCAGCGGCCCTCACCGGTGCCGCGCACCTCATCGGGGGAGTCGAGACCGAGGTGCTCGCCGACCTCGCCGTCGACATCGGCGCCGACGTCCCGTTCCTCCTGCGCGGGGGCACGGCGATCGGCCACGGCCGCGGGGAGAAGCTCAGCCCCGTCCTCACCCGCGGGACCTTCCACTGGGTGATGGCCACCTCGGCGGGACAGCTCTCGACGCCTGCGGTCTACGGCCGCTTTGACGAACTCACCCCCGACCCGGGCCCGGCCGAGGTCCCGCCGGAGGTGCTCAAGGCGCTCGCCGCCGGTGACGTCGACGCGCTCGCGGCCGCCGCCGGCAACGACCTCACCGAGGCGGCGGTGTCCTTCCGGCCGGAACTCGCCGAGGTGCTCGAGGCCGGGCGGGAGGCCGGTGCGGTCCTGCCCCTGCTCAGCGGTTCGGGTCCGACGATCGGGTTCCTCGCCCGCGACGCCCACCACGCCCTCGACCTCGCCGTCCTCCTCCAGGCCACGCGGGGAGTCAAGGAAGCGCTGCGGACGACGGGTCCCGCGGCGGGCGCCCACGTGGTGCCGAGCGGCTGATGGCCGCCGACTCAAACCCGCCGTCGCGGGAGAACCTCCACGGTCAGGTCCTCGAGGCGATCGGACGCGACATCGTCTCCGAGGCGCTGCCCCCGGGCGTCGTCGTCAAGACCGAGGAGCTGCGCGCCCGCTACGACGTCTCGCTCTCGGTCATCCGGGAGGCCGTGCGCGTCCTCGAATCCCTCGGCATGGTTCGACCGGTGCGCCGGCTCGGTCTCGTCATCCTCGCGATGTCGGAGTGGACGATCCTCGATCCGCTCGTCGTCCGCTGGCGGATGGCGGTCCGTCCCGCCCGTCAGCTGCGGTCGCTGACCGAGTTGCGGGTGGCGATCGAGCCCGAGGCCGCGGGTCTCGCGGCGACCTATGCCGACGCCGAGGCGGCCGAAGAGATCATGCGCTTAGCCGCGCGGATGCGGGCGGCAGGGCGGACCGGTGACGTGAGCGCCTTCCTCGATGCCGATGCCGCGTTCCACCGCGCTGTCCTGCGCGCCGGCGGCAATGAGCTCTTCGCGTCGTTCGACACCGTCGTCGCCGAGATCCTCGCCGGTCGCACCGCGGAGGGGCTGCAGCCGCAGTTCCCCCATCCCGATGCGCTCCAGTGGCACTTCGACGTCGCCGATGCGATCGGCGGTGAGGAGCCGGACCGGGCCCGGCAGGCGATGGCGAAGATCGTCGCGAAGGCCTACGACGAGATGTCCTCGGTCTGGGACGGCGAGCCCCGGCGGACGTGAGAGGCCAGCGCCGCAGAACGCGCTGAGGCCCGCGCGCCTCTCAGCACGCGGGAAGGCTCGCCGCGCCTCAGAACGCGCTGACGACGGCGTAGAGGATGAGGCTGAAGGCGAAGCCGACGACGCCGAGGAGCGCCTGCCCGACCGTCCACGTCTTCAGCGTCGTCTTCGTGTCCATGCCGAAGAACCGGGAGACGAGCCAGAAGCCCGAGTCGTTGACGTGGCTGGCGAAGACGGAGCCGGCGGCGAGGGCGAGGACGATCGCGACGACCTGGAGGCTCGAGAAGTCCGGGTTGCCGACGACGATCGGCTGGACGAGCGCGGCGGCCGTGGTCAGCGCCACGGTCGCCGACCCCTGGGCGACGCGGACGATGGCGGCGATGAGGAATCCGGCGACGATGACCGGCAGGCCGAGCGCGGCGAGGGAGTCGGCGATCGAGTCGCCGATGCCGCTGGCCCGCAGCACCCCGCCGAACATGCCGCCGGCCCCGGTGATGAGGACGATCGAGCACACCGGTCCGAGTGCGGAGTCGACGATCGAGTCGACGAGCGAGCGGCTCTTGTTCTTCCGCCACCCGAGCAGCCACATCGCCGCGAGCACGGTGATGAGCAGCGCGATCGGCGTCTCGCCGAGCATCCGCAGGCTCGTCACCAGCGTGGATTCGCCGTCGACCCAGCCTGCCTCGGCGGCGAAGCCGAGTCCGGTGTTGAAGAAGATGAGGATGAGGGGGAGGACGAGGAGGGTGATGACGGTGGTCAGGCTCGGTGTCGACTTGAAGCTCGCATACTCGTCGTCGCCGCCGGCGGAGAGGATCGTCGGCACGGGAACGTCGAAGCGCCGGCCGATGAAGAGACCGAAGAGGTACCCGCACAGGTACCACGCGGGGATCGCGATGAGGATGCCGCAGATGAGGACGAGACCGACATTGGCGCCGAGGAGACCGGAGGCGGCGACGGGACCCGGGTGCGGGGGCACGAAGATGTGCATCGCGGAGAACGCCATCGCCGCGGGCATCGCGTAGAGGAGCAGCGACCCGCCGAGGCGGCGCGCGACGGTGAAGATGATCGGGAGCATGACGACGAGGCCGGCGTCGAAGAAGATCGGGAACCCGAAGAGCAGGGACGTCACCCCGAGGGCGAGTGGGGCGCGCTTCTCGCCGAAGGCCCTGATGAGACGGTCGGTGAGCACCTCGGCTCCGCCGGAGAGCTCGAGGAGGCGCCCGAGCATCGCCCCGAGTCCGACGAGGAGGGCGACGCTGGCCAGGGTCGAGCCGAACCCGTCGTAGAGCACGGTGACGAGGTCACCGGGGGTGATGCCGGCCGCGAGCGCCGTGAGGACGCTGACGACGACGAGGGCGACGAACGCGTGGAGCCGGAGCTTGATGATGAGCAGCAGCAGGAGGGCGATCGCCGCGGCGGCAAGGCCGAGCAGCGCGGGCGCCGGCAGCGTCCACGCGAGTTCGATATCGGTCATTGATCCTCTTCCTCGAGGCGGGTGCGGCGGTGGAGGGCGATGCGGGCGAGTTCGACGGGCAGGAGATCGAGGATCGTCTGCCGCACCTCGGGCAGGCTCTGCTCGATCGAGACGACCATGTGCGCCTCGTCGGGTTCGAGGGCCTCGAGAGTGGACAGCTGCGAGTCGAGCAGCGTCGGCGACATGAACTCGTGGGCGCGTCTGGCCAGGTGGTCGGCGATGACGGCGCGGGGACCGTCGAGGTGGATGAAGAACGTTGCCGGGGCATCGATGCGCAGGCGGTCACGGTAGCGGCGCTTGAGCGCCGAGCAGGCGATGAGCGGGGCGGGGAGGCGGCTGAGCTCGGTGGCGATCGCGGCGAGCCACGGCATCCGGTCGGTGTCGGTGAGCGGGATGCCGGCGGCCATCTTCGCCTTGTTCGCCGGGGTGTGCAGGTCATCGCCGTCGATGAACGTCACCCCGAGAGCCTCGGCGACCTGCTGGCCGACGACGGTCTTGCCCGTCCCCGACACCCCCATGATGACGAGTGGTGGAAGGGTCTGTCCCAGGTCCATAAGAATCTCTCGAAAACATATGATGATATTGATATGCTCTGCAGAATAAATCAGAGTTATTGAACCGTATTTCTTCTGCGGAAGACTGTCAACAACGTGACCCTGCAACGAAGAGGACTGCTGATGAACGCCGATGTCGCTGTGATCGGGACCGGAGTGATGGGGTCGAACCTCGCGCGCAACCTCGCCGGGCAGGAGGGTCTGCGCGTCGCGCTCTACGACCTCGACGTCGACCGCGCGCGAGCGGTGGCCGCGAACCACCCCGAGGCCGAGTTCCTCGTCGCGACCTCTCCCGCCGAGCTCGCCGGGATGCTGCGGACGCCCCGCGTCGCGATCCTCATGGTCAACGCCGGGGCCGCGACCGACGCCGCGATCGGCAGCATCGCCGAGGTGTTCGCCCCCGGCGACATCATCGTCGACGGCGGCAACTCCCACTTCACCGACACGATCGCCCGCGGGCGGCGGCTGGCCGAGACGGGCATCGAGTTCGTCGGCGTCGGGATCTCCGGCGGTGAGGTCGGCGCGCTCGAGGGGCCCTCGCTCATGGTCGGCGGCTCCGACGCCGCCTGGGAGCGCCTGCGCCCCCTCCTCACCCCGATCGCCGCCCGCGCCGAGGTGCCGGGTTCGGTCGAGCCGGTCCCGTGTGTGGCCCACATCGGCACCGACGGCGCCGGTCATTTCGTCAAGATGGTCCACAACGGCATCGAGTACGCCGACATGCAGCTCATCGGCGAGGCGTGCACGATCCTCCGCGACGGGCTCGGACTCACCCCCGCCCAGATCTCCGCGGTGCTCACCGAATGGAACGCGGGCGAACTCGAGTCCTACCTCATCGAGGTCACCGCCGAGGTCTTCGCCCACACCGATGCCGCGACGGGGCGTCCCTTCGTCGACATCGTCGCCGATGCCGCCGGTGCCAAGGGGACCGGGGCGTGGACGGCGCAGTCGGGTCTCGACCTCGGGGTTCCCGTGCCGACGATCGCCGAGGCGGTCTTCGCGCGGTCGCTGTCCCAGGCGGCGGATCTGCGCGCCCAGGGGGAGGCCCTCGGCGGACCGGTCCCGGCGGACACGGCCCCTGCCGACCGCCTCGGCGAGGCGATCGAGACGGTCCGCCGGGCGCTGTTCATGGGCAAGATCCTCGCGTACGTCCAGGGCTTCGACGAGATCGCCGCGGGCGCCCGCGTGCACGGCTGGGACATCCGCCTCGGCGAGCTCGCGTCGATCTGGCGGGCCGGGTGCATCATCCGCGCCCGCGTGCTCAACAGGATCGTCGCCGCCTACGAGGCGCAGCCGGATCTCAGCTCCCTGCTCGCCGCCGCTGATGTCCGGCAGTCGCTTGAGGCCGACCAGGCCGCTCTGCGCTCGACCGTCGGCGACGCGGTCGCGGCGGGGATCGCGGTCCCGGCGCTCGCCTCGGCGCTGGCCTACGTCGACGGCCTCCGCGCGCCCCGGTCCTCGGCGGCGATCATCCAGGCTCAGCGGGACTTCTTCGGCTCGCACACGTACGGGCGGGTCGACCGTCCCGGGGTCTTCCACACGCTGTGGTCGGGCGACCGCAGCGAAGTCGAGGTCTGAGCCGCCGGTGGCCCCGGCGCGGGGAACGTGGCACTGTGGGATCTATGACTCAGCCACATGATGCGACGCAGCCCCACGATCCGACCCTGCCCCACGACGACGTCGATCCCGGCGGTCTGCTCGAGTACTCGGTCGTCTTCACCGACCGTTCGCTCAACCACATGTCGGCGCGCTTCGTCTCCGTCATGCAGGACATCAACCGCATCCTGCGGACCGCCTACGATGCGCAGAGTGCGGCCATCGTCCCCGGTGGCGGATCCTATGCGATGGAATCGGTGGCCCGGCAGATCGCGACGGGAAAGAAGTGCCTGATCATCCGCAACGGGCTCTTCTCGTTCCGGTGGTCGCAGATCCTCGACGCCGGATCGATCGCGAGCGAGACCGTCGTCCTCCCGGCTCAGCCGGACTCCGACGATGTCCAGGCCGCGTGGTCGCCTGCCCCCATCGCCGAGGTGGTCGCCGCCATCGAGCGCGAACGTCCGGCCGTCGTGTTCGCTCCCCACGTCGAGACGGCCTCGGGGATGCTCCTGCCCGACGAGTACATCCGGGCCGTCGCCGATGCCGTCCACTCCGTCGGTGGAGCCTTCGTCCTCGACTGCATCGCCTCGGGTGCGGTGTGGGTGTCGATGGCCGATCTCGGCGTCGACGTCCTCATCAGCGCCCCGCAGAAGGGGTGGAGCGGTTCGCCGTGCGCGGGCTACGTCATGCTCGGGGAGGCCGGTCGGGCCGCGGTCGAGGCCGGCACCTCGACGAGCTTCGCGATGGATCTGAAGAAGTGGCTGTTCATCGCCGACGAGTACGAGGCCGGTCGCGCGCCGTACCACGCGACGATGCCGACGGATGCGCTCGCCCACAACGCCGCGCTCATGCGCGAGACCGAGGAGCGCGGCTTCGACAAGCTCGAGACGGCGCAGTTCGAACTCGGCGAGCGGGTGCGCGCGGTCTTCGCTGCCCGCGGTCTGCCCTCGGTGGCGGCCCCGGGGTTCCAGGCGCCGAGCGTGGTCGTCGTCCACACGACCAACCCGCAGCTGGCCAACGGTGCGGCGTTCAAGGAGGTCGGGCTCCAGGTCGCGGCCGGGGTGCCGCTGCACACCGGGGAGCCGGAGGGCTTCACGTCGTTCCGCATCGGGCTCTTCGGCCTCGACAAGCTCGGTGACATCGACGGCACCGTCGCCCGCCTTGAATCCGCCCTCGACCGGATCGACGTCACCGCGAAGTAGGGCGGCGGCCGGCCCTCGGGCCGGCCTGCGCATCGACCCGAGGAGCGCTCAGATGAGTTTTGGCCAGGTGGGACTGAGATGGCCAGTACACGCACTGGCCATCTCAGTCCCAATTGGCGCAAACCCGCAGTGACGCGCAGGAGCGGCCGGCGGCATCGGCCGCCGACCGCTTCACACGCTGCTGCGCCCGAGGCGCTGGTCCGCCCGAGGCGCTCTTACGCCCGGTCGCCGAGGGCGACGACGTTGTCGGCGAGGCGCTCGTTCGTGCCGTACATGAAGTGGTTGCTCATGTTCTCCGAGAACCGGCTCGCCTCCGTCGTCAGGCCGACGGCCTCGGCGACCTCACGGATGTGCATCGGAGTCGCACCGCAGCACACGCCGAGGTAGTTGACGCCGAGCTCGTGCGCTTCCTTCGCGAAGGCGCCGATCTCGTAGCGGTTGGTCTGCAGCGGATCGAGCGCGGTGGGGAAGGTCCGGCCGTGCGGGGACGGCACCGCGGCGTGGGGGTCGGAGAGGTTGAAGAAGGTCGGCTCCTCCTCGGTCGTCCGGTAGGGGATCGGCAGGGCGCCGACGTGACACGAGACGGCCGCGCGGATCTCTTTGAGCCACGGCAGCATCGTCGCCGGTCCGCGGAAGCAGTTGAGGCCGACGACGTCGACGCCGAGCTGCTCGAGGCGCTGGGCGGTCTCGACGATCCCGGCCCCGTCGGCCATCTCCTGGAACGCCATGGGCGCGAGGGTGAGGACGACGGGCAGGCCGCTGGCCTTCGCGATCTCGGCGGCGGCGATGGCCTCACCGGCGAAGTAGAAGGTCTCACCGATGATGAGGTCGGCGCCTTCCTCGACGGCCCAGCCGACCATCTCGGAGAACATCGCGCGGACCTCGTCCTGCTTCGCAGGGTCGGCGGGATCCCAGATGTTCGAGTTCGAGATGTTGCCGGCCATGAAGTTGCCGGGCTTGGCGTCGGCGACGGAGCGCGCGATCTGCAGGGCCGAGCGGTTGAGCGGCTCGAGGAGGTCCTCCTTGCCGATGACCCGCATCTTCTCGCGGTGTCCGTTGTACGTGAAGGCCTCGACGATGTCGGAGCCGGCCCGCTGGAAGTCGATGTGGAGGCTGCGCAGCGCCTCGGGGAACTCGAGCGCGACCTCGGGCACGAATTCTCCCGCGGAGAGGTAACCGCGCTTCTCGAGTTCGAAGAGGAAGCCTTCCGCGCAGATCACGGGACCGGCGTCGAGGCGCTCGGTGAGGGCGTTGGACTGTGACATGAGTTCTCCCGGTAGAGCTGAGATCGTCGGGCCCGATGACCGAGCTCCGTCGCATTGAGGACTCAGCCAGCTCATCACAGGCAGCGTCGCTGTCCGCCGTCGACCGTCACAGAAGGTCAGATTCGCGCCGCATTCCGTCACAGAAGGTCATGTCGCCGAGGCGGCCCGCCCTCCCCAGGCGCCTTGACTTCCGTATCGGGTTCGTCAGTTCCCGCCGCCGCGGCGGGCGCTCAGCCAGTCGGAGAGCAGCGCGGCGCCGAGGAAGGCGATGAGCCACACCCCGCCGAGGATGAGAGCGATGACGGGGAAGAACACCACCGCGTAGTTGATCTCGAGCCACAGCCCCGACAGTGCGAGGAGTGCGCAGAGGAGAACGCCGATGCCGGCGACGAGGCGGAGGACGAAACCGGGCGTCGACGCGGTGCGCCGGCCTCGGGCGGCCTGGACGAGGACGAGTACGCCGGCGAGGAGCAGGAGCAGCGGAGGGAGAACGATGAGAACGACTCCGGCGGCCATCGTCTACCTCCCGGTGTCCCTGCTCGCGCACGTCACGCACAGCGCCGCGTAGGGGCGAGCGTCGAGTCGCGCCTGGGCGATCGGCTGTGAGCAGGCGGCGCAGATCCCGAACGTCCCGTCATCGAGCCGGGTCACCGCCGCGGCGATCGCGGCGAGACGCTCACCGGCCTGCTGCCGCAGCGCGTCGGCCTGGCTGCGTTCGAACGCGATCGTCGAGCCCTCGGGGTCGTGTTCGTCGTCGCTGTTGTCGCCCTGCCGGGCAGCGGAGAGACCGTCGATCGAGGCGCTCAGCGACGCCAGGAGCGCACGGGTCTCCGCCTCCTCGTCGGCCAGTCGCTGCCGCCAGTCCACTACGCCTCCAGCGCCTCGGTGGCCTCGAGCCACCGCTCCTCGAGGGCTGCCGTCTCGTCCTCGAGTTCGCGGACCTGCGCGGTGAGCGCGGCGAGGCCCTCGAAATCGGCCTGATCGTGGACGGCCATCTCCTCGTGGAGGGCGGCCACCTGCGTGCTCAGCTTGTCCATGCGCCGCTCGATCGCCGAGACCTCCTTCGTCGCGGCCCGCCTTTCGGCACCGCTGAGCTTCGGTGCCGACGACTCCTCCGCCGAGGCGGTCCCGGCGGGATCTGCACTGTTCGACCCCGTTGCCGGGCTCGACCCCGAGGCTTCCTCCGCGCGCAGGCGCAGGTACTCGTCGACCCCGCCGGGCACGTGCCGCAGGCGGTGGCCGAGGATCGCGTACTGCTGATCGGTGACCCGCTCGAGCAGGTAGCGGTCGTGGGAGACGACGATGAGGGTGCCCGGCCACGAGTCGAGGAGGTCCTCCATCGCGGCGAGCATATCGGAGTCGACGTCGTTGGTCGGCTCGTCGAGGATGATGACATTGGGTTCGGACATCAGGAGCATGAGGAGCTGCAAGCGGCGCTTCTGGCCCCCGGAGAGGTCGTCGACCCGGGCCGAGAGGTGCTCCGTGGCGAACCCCAAGCGCTCGAGCAGCTGGGCCGGGGTGAAGTCCCTGCCCTCGATCGTGAACGTCGTCTTCGCCTCGGCGAGGACCTCGCGCACTCGCCTGCCGCCGATCCGGGCGAGATCGGCGAACTGCTGATCGAGCACGCCGACTTTGACGGTCTTGCCGCGTTTGACTCGCCCCGCGGTCGGTTCGAGCGTGCCGGCGACGAGCCCGAGCAGCGTCGACTTCCCGGCGCCGTTGGGACCGAGGATGCCCGTGCGCTCGCCGGGACCGATGCGCCACGTGACGTCGTCGAGGACGTCCCGGTCACCGAAGTGGACGGACACACCTTCGAGGTCGACGACGTCCTTGCCGAGCCTGGCCGTCGCCATCTTCTTCAGCTCGATGGGATTGCGGACCTCGGGCACGTCGGCGATGAGCTGATTGGCCGCCTCGATGCGGAACTTCGGCTTCGACGTCCGGGCGGGAGCCCCGCGGCGCAGCCACGCGAGCTCCTTGCGCATGAGGTTCTGCCGCTTCGCCTCGGTGGCCGCGGCGATCCGGTCGCGTTCGACGCGTTGGAGCACGTAGGCGGCGTACCCGCCTTCGAAGGGCTCGACGATCCGGTCGTGGACCTCCCACGTCTTCGTGCACACCTCGTCGAGGAACCACCGATCGTGGGTGACGAGGAGGAGGGCACCGGAGTTCTTCGGCCACCGGTTCCTCAGATGCCGTGCCAGCCAGGCGATGCCGTCGACGTCGAGGTGGTTCGTCGGCTCGTCGAGGATGATGAGGTCCCAGTCCTCGACGAGGAGGGCCGCGAGGGCCACGCGCCGCCGTTGACCGCCGGAGAGGCTGCCGATCCGCGCCTCCCAGGGCAGGTCGGCGATGAGGCCTGAGATGATGTCGCGGATCTTCGCGTCCCCGGCCCACTCGTAGTCGGCCTTGTCGCCGACGACGGAGAATCCCACGGTCGCCTCGTCGTCGAGCTCGTCGCGCTGGGTGAGCATTCCCAGCCGCAGGCCCCCGCGGTAGGTGACGCGCCCGGAGTCGGGGGTGATCGTGCCGGCGAGCATCCCGAGCAGCGAGGATTTGCCGTCGCCGTTGCGCCCGACGATGCCGATCATGTCCCCGGTGTCGACGCCGAGGGTGACCGAATCGAAGACGATGCGCGTGGGAAATTCGAGGTGCAGGGCTTCGGCCCCGAGAAGATGTGCCATAACGCCCACCAGCCTAGAGCACCGGGGCATGCCCTACCGTGATCGGCCCGTGAGGCGGCACAGCGGCCCCTGTCGGACGCACTGCAACTGTGACTGTTGATTGCGTTTTCATATCGGTGTCGCGGATTCGCGTGCTACGCGCGCGGGAGACGTGGCTCACGTGCATTAGACTGGCCGAAAACTCATCGAAATGTGACCGATCGCCCAGTCGTCTCACAGATTCGCGATGAGTCGGCCGGCGGTCCACCGCCGACGCCAGTGTTGGTCCTTCGAGAAAAGAGTAGACCTTGAAAAAGCTCGCATCAGCGGTGTCGATGATCGCCGCATCCGCCCTCGTGCTCTCCGCCTGCGGCTCCGGCGGCAGCGGCAGCGACTCCAGTGCCGGCGGGGACTACCTCGCCTGCATGGTCTCCGACTCCGGCGGCTGGGACGACCAGTCGTTCAACCAGTCGGGCCGTGAGGGACTGACGAAGGCCAAGGACAGCCTCGGCATTCAGGAGAGCCTCGCCGAATCCCAGGGCGACGCGGACTTCACCCCGAACGTCGACAACATGGTCCAGCAGGGCTGCAACCTCACCTTCGGCGTCGGCTTCCTCCTCGAGGATGCGATCCAGACCGCCGCCGAGGCGAACCCCGACCTCAACTTCGCCCTCATCGACTCGACGTTCTCCGACCCCGACGGCAACCCGGTCGAGATCGACAATGCCAAGCCGCTCGTCTTCAACACCGCCGAGGCCGCGTACCTCGCCGGCTACGTCTCGGCAGCGATGTCGAAGTCCGGCAAGGTCGGCACGTTCGGCGGCATCCAGATCCCGTCGGTCACCGTCTTCATGGACGGCTTCGCCGACGGCGTGCAGAAGTTCAACGACGACAACGGCAAGAACGTCGAACTCCTCGGCTGGAACAAGGACAGCCAGCAGGGATCGTTCTCCGGTGACTTCGAGAACCAGGGTCAGGGCCAGGAGCTGACGAAGCAGCTGATCTCCCAGGGCGCCGACGTCGTCATGCCCGTCGCCGGTCCCGTCGGCCTCGGTGCCGCGGCCGCAGCGAAGGAAGCCGGCGACGTCAAGCTCGTCTGGGTCGACACCGACGGCTACAACTCGACGGAATACGGTGACATCATCCTCACCTCGGTGGTCAAGGAGATCGCCAACGCCGTCGAGGACACCGTCAAGCAGGGCGTCGACGGCAACTTCACCTCCGAACCCTACGTCGGCACGCTCGAGAACGAAGGTGTGGGACTGGCTCCCTACCACGACTTCGACGGCGAGGTCCCCGAGGACGTCAAGACGAAGGTCGAGGAGCTGAAGAAGCAGATCATCGACGGCACCATCACGGTCGAGTCGGAGAACTCGCCCAAATAATCACCTGGGTTAAACTGCAGGGTCGAAATCTTTCGGCCCTGCAGTTTTCAAGTTTGTGAGGAGTGCTGCGAGCAGTGAAACTCGAGCTTCGCGGGTTGACGAAGGTGTTCGGATCATTCGTCGCCAACGACCACATCGATCTCACCGTGGAACCGGGTGAGATCCACGCCCTTCTCGGTGAGAACGGCGCCGGCAAGTCGACGATGATGAACGTCCTCTACGGCCTCTACGACCCCGATGGGGGAGAGATCCTCATCGACGACAAGCCGGTGAGCTTCGCCGGACCCGGCGATGCCGTGGCCGCGGGAATCGGCATGGTCCACCAGCACTTCATGCTCGTGCCGGTCTTCACCGTCGCCGAATCCGTGGCGCTCGGCTACGAACCGACGAAGGGGCTCGGCCTCATCGACGTCGCCGAGGCGCGGAGGAAGGTCACGGAGATCTCCGCGCGGTTCGGGTTCAACATCGACCCCGACGCCCTCATCGAGGATCTGCCCGTCGGCGCGCAGCAGCGGGTCGAGATCATCAAGGCCCTGTCCCGCGACGCGGAGATCCTCATCCTCGACGAGCCCACCGCCGTGCTCACCCCGCAGGAGACCGACGAGCTCATCTCGATCATGCGCCAGCTCAAGGAGCAGGGCACGTCGATCGTCTTCATCACCCACAAGCTCCGCGAGGTCCGCGCGATCGCGGATTCGATCACCGTCATCCGCCGCGGCAGGATCGTCGGGGAGGCCTCCCCGGACTCCACCGAGGCGGAGCTCGCCAGCCAGATGGTCGGACGCAACGTGTCCCTGACGACGGACAAGAGCCCCGCCGACCCGGGTGAGGCGACGTTCCAGGTGCGCGGCCTCACCGTCGTCGACCGGGCCGAGAACGTCGTCGTCGACGATGTCAGCTTCGACGTCCGTCGCGGCGAGATCCTCGCGATCGCCGGTGTCCAGGGCAACGGGCAGACCGAGCTCGCCGAGACGATCATCGGGCTGAGCGAACCGCGCCTGGGCACGATCACCCTCGACGGGAAGAACCTCGTCGGCACGTCCGTCAAGGACCGGTTGGGCGACGGCATCGGCTTCGTGCCCGAGGACCGGTCGACCGACGGCATCATCGCCGAGTTCTCGATCCGCGAGAACATGATCCTCGACGTCTACGACCGCCCGCCGTACGCGAAGGGCCCCAACCTCCGCTCCTCGGTCATCACCGCCGAGGCGAAGAAGAAGGTCGACGAGTTCGACATCCGCCTCGGCAGCATCGCCGACCCGATCTCCACCCTGTCCGGCGGCAACCAGCAGAAGGTCGTGCTCTCCCGCGAGCTCGGCCGGGAGCTGCGCCTCTTCATCGCCAGCCAGCCGACCCGCGGCCTCGACGTCGGATCGATCGAATTCGTCCACAAGCGCGTCATCGCCGAACGCGACACCGGCACCCCGTGCATCATCGTCTCGACCGAACTCGACGAGGTCTACGGACTCGCCGACCGCATCGCCGTGATGTACTCCGGTCGGATCGTCGGGATCGTCGGACCCGAGACCTCGCGTGAGGCGCTCGGCCTCATGATGGCCGGTGTCCCCGCCGAGGAGGCGCTGGCCTCCGCAGGCACCGCACCCGAGGCGGGTGCCCCGTCCGACGCCGGCACCGCGGCCGACGCGACCCCAGACTCAGCGACCACCTCGGCGGAGGAGAGCGAATGACGACTGACATCTCACCGGCCGCGCCGTCCCCGGCCCCGCCGCCGACCGCCGAGGCGAAGCCCGGGCGGCAGCAGACCCTCATCCAGGAGATCCTCTCAGGATCATGGCTGGTCACGGTGCTCGCCATCGTGCTCGCCCTCCTCGTCGGCGGAGTCCTCATCGCCTTCGCCAACGCCGAGGTCATCGCTGCGGCGAGGAACTTCTTCTCCGCTCCCGGCGCGTTCTTCTCCACGGTCTTCTCGACCGTCGGAGACGCCTACTCCGCGCTCTTCCGCGGGGCGATCTTCGACTGGAACGCCCGCACCCCCGAGCGCGCGATCCGCCCGCTGACCGAATCGCTCGTCAACGGCACCCCGCTCATCCTCACCGGCCTCGGCATCGCCCTGGCCTTCCGCTCGGGACTGTTCAACATCGGCGGTCAGGGCCAGGTCATCCTCGGCGCCACCGTCGCAGGCTTCCTCGGCTACGCGCTCAGCCTGCCGCCCATCGTCCACATGCTCATCGCCGCGGTCGGCGGCATCATCGGCGGGGCGATCTGGGCGGGCATCGCCGGTGTGCTCAAGGCGCGGACCGGGGCGAACGAGGTGATCGTGACGATCATGCTCAACTCGATCGCCGGCTACCTCCTCGGCTACCTGCTCAAGCAGTCGTGGTTCACGCACACGCAGTCGGCGAACCCGCAGTCGCGCACGATCGACGAATCGGCGCAGATGTTCCTCCTCCTGCCGCTGCCCTTCCGCCTCAACTTCGGGTTCATCCTCGCGATCCTCGCGACGATCTTCGTGTGGTGGCTGCTCGAGCGCTCGACGATCGGCTTCGAGTTCAAGGCCGTCGGCGCGAACCCGCATGCCGCGCGCACCGCCGGCATCTCGGTGGCCAAGGTGACCGTCCTCGTCATGGTCATCGCCGGTGGCCTCGCGGGACTCGCCGGGGCCACACAGGTGCTCGGCACGGAGGACAAGCTCACCGGCGGGATCGCCGGGTCCATCGGCTTCGACGCGATCACCGTGGCGCTGCTGGGACGGTCGAAGCCGCTGGGGACGTTCTTCGCCGGGCTCCTCTTCGGCGCGTTCAAGGCCGGCGGCTACCTCATGCAGTCGCAGACCGGCACACCGATCGACATCGTCCTCGTCGTCCAGTCGGTCATCGTCCTCCTCATCGCCGCCCCGCCGCTCGTGAGGACGATCTTCCACCTGCCCGCACCGGTGCTCAAGCGGAAGGAGTCCTGATATGAGCGCACAGACTCTTGACACCCCGACCGGTGCGCACACCAAGGTGGTCGCGCCGATCGCGTGGAAGTACCCGATCGTCTACTCGGTGCTCGCACTCATCGCGCTGATCTTCTTCGGCCTCATCGGCCGGGCAGGGGATACGACCTTCCGGATCGCCACCGGCGGTGACTTCTTCGCCATCCCCGACCTCGTCGTGTCGGCGAAGGCCACGGGCCTCGTGCTCGCGCTCATCCTCGTCGTCATGGCGGCTGTGAGCATCTGGTTCGCGACCCGCAGGGACGACCTCGGCTCGTGGTTCCCCGTCACCTTCGGCATCGTCTTCGTGCTCTCGTTCCTCGCGTGGGCCGGCGGCGGCAGCGGCGGCGTCATCCCGCTGACCACCCTGCTCGCCGGCGCCCTGGCGCTGTCGGTGCCGCTGATCTTCGGTGCGATGTGCGGTCTCATCGGAGAGCGCTCGGGCATCATCAACATCGCGATCGAGGGTCAGCTGCTTGCCGGTGCGTTCCTCGCCGCGGTCGTCGCCTCGGTGGTGAAGAACCCCTACGCCGGGCTGCTTGCCGCCCCGATCGCCGGTGCCCTCGTCGCCGTGGTGCTGACCTTCTTCGCCGTGAAGTACTGGGTCAACCAGATCATCATCGGCGTCGTCCTCAACGTCCTTGTCGTCGGCCTGACGAACTTCCTCTACTCGACGGTGCTCACTGAGAACCCCGAGCTGTGGAACTCCCGGCAGAAGCTGCCCAACCTGCCGATCCCGCTGCTCTCGGACATTCCGATCCTCGGGCGGGTGCTCTTCGATCAGAACATCCTCGTCTACATCATGTACGTCGTCGTCATCGCCCTGCAGATCTTCGTCTTCCGCTCGAAGTGGGGACTGCGGATGCGGGCGGTCGGCGAGCACCCGAAGGCCGCCGACACCGTCGGCATCAAGGTCAACTTCACGCGGGTGCGCAACACGATCATGGCCGGGGCGATCGCCGGCCTCGGCGGCGCGTTCTTCACCGTCGGCTCCGGACTCGCCTTCGGCAAGGAGATGTCGGCCGGACAGGGCTACATCGCGCTGGCCGCGATGATCCTCGGCAAGTGGAACCCGAAGGGCGCGCTCTTCGCCGCCCTGCTCTTCGGCTTCTCGAAGAGCCTCGGCAACACGCTGCAGTCGATCGGCACGCCCGTGCCCAACGAACTGCTGCTCATGCTGCCCTACATCGTCACGATCCTCGCCGTCGCCGGATTCGTCGGACGGGTCCGCCCGCCGGCCGCCGAGGGCGTGCCCTACGTGAAGTCATGACAGTGTGACGGAGATCGGAGGATGCGATGACGACAGCACACGCGTTCGGGGACGATCCCACCTGGTGTGAGCCGGTGGCGAAGGTGATCCCCGCCGAGGTGACCGAGGAGTCCTGGGAGCTGCTGCGCGCCTCCGCGGTCGCCGCCATGGGAAGGGCCTACGCCCCGTATTCGCGGTACCCCGTCGGGGCCGCGGCCCTCGTCGACGACGGTCGGATCGTGGCCGGCTGCAATGTCGAGAACAGTTCGTACGGGGTGACCCTGTGCGCCGAGTGCTCACTCGTCTCCGATCTGTTCATGAGCGGCGGCGGCCGGCTCGTCGCCTTCGACTGCGTCGACGGCCACGGCACCACGCTCGCCCCGTGCGGGCGCTGCCGCCAGCTGCTCTTCGAACACGGGGGAGCCGACCTCGTCCTCAACATGCCCTCGGGACGGAAGACGATGGCCGAGGTCCTGCCCGACGCCTTCGGTCCCGACGACCTCGGGGCAGGCAGCCTCGGCGAGGGCACTGGGCACCCGAAGCACTGACCACTTCCCACCGACCACCGGAGGTTCACCAACTGTGACCGTAGAGTCATTCGACGCCGTCGACGTCATCGCCGCCAAGCGCGATGGCCGGGCGCTGTCCAAGGACCAGATCGACTGGGTCATCGACGCCTACACCCGCGGGGTCGTCGCCGACGAGCAGATGGCGGCGCTCGCGATGGCGATCTTCCTCAACGACATGGGGTCCGACGAGATCGCCGACTGGACGCAGGCGATGATCGCCTCGGGGGAGCGGATGGACTTCTCGTCGCTGACGCACACCACCTCGGACAAGCACTCGACGGGCGGTGTCGGGGACAAGATCACCCTGCCGCTCGCGCCTCTCGTTGCGGTCTTCGACGTCGCCGTCCCGCAGCTGTCCGGGCGCGGCCTCGGACACACGGGCGGCACGCTCGACAAGCTCGAAGCGATCCCCGGCTGGCAGGCGAACCTGTCGAACGAGGAGATCCTCACGCAGCTCGAGGACATCGGGGCCGTCATCTGCGCCGCCGGTTCCGGGCTCGCCCCGGCGGACAAGAAGCTCTACGCCCTGCGGGACACGACCGCCACCGTCGACTGCGTTCCGCTCATCGCCTCGTCGATCATGTCGAAGAAGATCGCCGAGGGCACCGCGGGCCTCGTCCTCGACGTCAAGGTCGGGTCCGGGGCGTTCATGAAGGACATCGGGAAGGCACGCCGGCTCGCCGAGACCATGGTCGGGCTCGGGAAGGCCGCCGGAGTGAAGACCTCGGCGCTGCTCACGGACATGTCGACGCCGCTCGGGCTCACCGTCGGCAATGCCCTCGAGGTGCGCGAGTCCGTCGAGGTCCTCGCCGGAGGCGGGCCCGCCGATGTCGTCGACCTCACCGTGGCTCTCGCCGAGGAGATGCTGCGGCTCGCGGGACGAACCGACGTCGACGTCCGGGCCGCGCTCACCGACGGTCGGGCGATGGACAAGTGGAAGGCGATGATCCGCGCCCAGAACGGGGATCCGGACGCCCCGCTGCCCGTTGCGTCCGACACCGAGGTCGTCTTCGCCCCCGAATCCGGGGTGCTGACGAAGCTCGATGCGCTCTCCGTCGGGGTCGCCTCGTGGCGGCTCGGTGCTGGACGCGCACGCAAGGAGGACCCGGTGCAGGCGGTCGCCGGCATCGAACTCCATGCCAAGCCCGGTGACACCGTCGCCGCCGGCGACCCGCTGCTCACCCTGCACACCGACACGCCTGAGCGCTTCGAGCGCGCCCTCGAGTCCCTCGTCGGGGCCTACGAGATCGGCGGCNNNCCCCCCGCCGTGCCGGACTCGATCGTCCTCGAGACGATCACGTAGGCTTGCGCCCGTCGCCGCTGGCTTGACCTGCCACCGGCCCAGCCCTTGCACCACCGCACACAGCATTCCCGTACACATTCTTTGGAGGACACCATGACCAGCCGCTCCGACGTCGCCGCCATGATCGACCACACCCTGCTCAAGCCGGAGGCGACGCGGGCCGACGTCGACGCGCTCGTCGCCGAGGCGAGAGACCTCGGCGTCCTCGCCGTGTGCGTCTCACCGTCGATGCTGCCGCTCACCGACACCGGTGACCTCGTCGTCGCGACCGTCGTGGGGTTCCCCAGCGGTCAGGTGAAGCCGGAGATCAAGGCCGCCGAGACCGAGCGGGCCGTCGCCGACGGCGCCGCTGAGGTCGACATGGTCATCAACATCGGGCAGGCGATCGCCGGGGACTTCGACGCCGTCGAGGCCGACATCCGCGGTGTCGTCGAGGCGAGCGGCGACGCGCTCGTCAAGGTGATCATCGAATCCGCGGCACTGACCGATGAGCAGATCGTCGAGGTCAGCCGGCGCGCCGAGGCGGCCGGAGCCGACTTCGTCAAGACCTCGACGGGTTTCCACCCGGCCGGTGGGGCCAGTGCGCACGCGGTGGCGCTGATGCGCAAGACCGTCGGCGACCGCCTCGGCGTCAAGGCCTCCGGCGGAATCCGCACCGTCGAGGCGGCCGAGGAGATGATCGCTGCCGGTGCCTCGCGCCTCGGCCTGTCCGGGTCCGCCGCGATCCTCGCGGGACTCTCCGACTGATCGGCACGCCCAGGCGCTCGCGGACCGGCACGACCCAGCGCTCCGACTGACGCGCCGCAGCGCGTGAGGCGCGCCAGTGGATCGTCGGCCGCTCGTTCAGGCGTTAGTGCGGATGCGGGCGCGTGCACGCCCCTAGATCCGCACCCGCGCTTGATCGAGCGCTGGCGGATTCGGGTATATCCGATGTTCTGCCGGTTCTGGCGCACTGTGCATGCAATCTGCATGCAAGACGCGTATGATCCTGTCATGACTGCCATCCAGATCCGCGACGTACCGCCCGAGATTCGCGATCAGCTGGCCGCTCGTGCGCGCGAGAAGGGCCAGAGTCTGAGCTCGTACCTCCGCGACGTCATCATCCGGGAAGCACGGTTCGCCGACAATGCGCGTGTCATCGACGAGATCTCGACGTGGAAGGGGCAGCGGAGCTTCAGCGTCGACGATGTTCTCGATGTCATCGATACCGGTCGGTCGGCCTGACGATCATGATCGTTCCAGACGCCTCGGCGGTGGCGCTGATGTTCGCAGATCCGGAGACCGAACCCCGACGGACCTCGGCCATCGAGATTCTCCGCGGCGATCCCGCGTGGATGGTTCCCGAGCATTGGCGCACCGAGGTGCTCTCGGTGATGAGAGGACTGACGTTGGGAGGAAAACTCGACGCCGCTGACGCTGAACGCGCGGTTGACTGGGTGGCTCGGCTGGTCGTGATGACCGCTCCCACCGGCCCGCACATCGCGAGGATGTGGGAACTCAGATCCAACTTGAGCACCTACGATGCCGGGTACGTCGCCGTCGCTGAATCGCACGACCTGACGCTCGTGACCGCAGATGTTCGCATCGCACGCTCGGGAGTCGCCCGTTGTCCAGTCCAGACTATCGCCTGAGATGGATGCCGAGCTGCGCAAGGGTTGCTCCGTCGACTCCATTGGGTGATTAGGACGCCTCGCTGGCATGCCACCTCGCCATTGCTCGACCATGAATGTCACGGTGCAATACACCGAGACCAGTGACGCTCGATCAAGCGGCAGTGCGGATGCGGGCGCGTGCACGGCCCTCGATCCGCACCAGCGCTTGATCGAGGTGCGCCAGCGCTCTCATAGCCCCCGAGCCGAAGCCCCCGTGCCGACCTCAGAGTCCGAAGTAGGCCTTGAGCTCGGTCGTGATCGTCGCCAGCCTCTCCTGCAGCGACGGCCCCAGGGCGGGGGCGCCGACGACCTCGAGGTAGCACTTGAGCTTGGGCTCGGTGCCCGAAGGTCGGACGATGACCCGCGAGTTCGCCTCCGAGAGCAGGAGGATGCCGTCGGTCGGCGGCAGGCCGTCGTACCCGGTCGAGAGATCGTGAACCTCGGTGACGGGTGACCCGGCCAGCGCGGTCGGCGGAGCCTGCCGCAGCTTGTCCATCGCCGAGGCGATGAGGGAGACGTCGTCGAGGCGGAAGCTCAGCGGTGCCGTCGCGAAGACGCCGTCGCGGGTGCGGATGCGGTCGAGTTCGGCATCGATCGTTGACCCGTCTCTTTTGAGGCGTGACGCCAGCGCGGCGAAGGTCACGGCCGCGGAGATTCCGTCCTTGTCGCGGACGACGGTCGGGTCGACGCAGTAGCCGAGCGCCTCCTCGTAGCCGAAGACGAGGCCGGGCACCCGGGAGATCCACTTGAAGCCCGTGAGCGTCTGCACGGCGGGGAAGCCGTGGGCGCGCACAGCGGCGGCAAGACCGCGCGAGGAGACGATCGAGTTCGCGAAGACGGGCCCGGCGGTGTCGGAATCGTTCGCCGAGGCGGTCGCTCCACCGGCGGTCGCGCCATCGGCGGTCCCTGACGCCGAGGCCGAGGCGGAGGCCGCGAGCCGGGAGGCGATGTCCTCGCCGAGGAGGAGCCCCACCTCGTCGCCGGTGAGCTGGCGGTACCCGGTGGGGGCGGCAGGATCGGGGATCGCCGCGGAGAACCGGTCCGCGTCGGGGTCGTTGGCGATGATGAGATCGGCGCCGACCTCTCTGGCCAAGGCATACGCCTCGTCGAGCGCGCCGGCTTCCTCGGGATTGGGGAATGCGACGGTCGGGAAGTCCGGGTCCGGCTTCTGCTGAACGGCCACCGGGTGGAGATTCTCGAACCCGGTGAGCGCCAGTGCCGCCTCGGCGACGGTCGCCCCGACGCCGTGGAGCGAAGTGAGCACGATCGACAGGTCCGCGCTCGCGCGCACGCCCAGGGCCTCGATGCTCTCGAGGTAGGCCTCGATGATCGAGTCATCGAGGTGCTCCCAACCCGATTCGGCACGCGGCACCGATGCGACGGACGGGACGGCGGCGATCCTCTCGGCGATGAGCGCATCGGCGGGGGGAACGATCTGCGCGCCCGCACCTGCACGAGCGGTGGCCGGGTCCGGTTCGATCGCGAGCAGCGGCCGCTCCCCGAGGTAGACCTTGTAGCCGTTGTCGGCGGGCGGGTTGTGGCTGGCGGTGACCATGACGGCGGCATCGGCGCCGAGGTGGGTGAGCGCGAACGCCGTGAGCGGAGTCGGCAGCTGTTCGGGCAGCTGGATGGCGACCCCGCCGGCGGCGGTGACGACGGCCGCGGTGTCGCGGGCGAAGTCGGAGGACTTGTACCGGGCATCGCAGCCGATGACGACGCGGAAGCCCGGGCCGACGGTGTCGTTGAGGAACGCCGAGAGTCCGGCTGCGGCGCGGATGACGACGGAGCGGTTCATCCGGTTGGGCCCGGCCGCGATCTCCCCGCGCAGGCCTGCGGTGCCGAAGACCAAGGGTCCGGAGAACCGATCTGCAAGGTCGGCGCGCGCGGCTGCGTCACCGGCCTCCGCCTCGGCGAGGATGGCCGTCAGCGACGTCGCCGTCTGCGCATCGGGGTCATCGGCGATCCACGCGCGGACGATGTCGGCGTCGAAGCCCGTCGTGAAGCGGTCGGCGACCCGGACCGGGCTGGTGTTCGATTCGCTCATCGATTCGCTCACCGGCCTCAGAGCTTTCCGACGATGTCGGCGAGCAGCTGGGAGATCCGCGGGGCTGCGGCGGCTCCGGCCTCGATGACCTCGGCGTGGGAGAGCGGGGTCTCCTGGATGCCGGCGGCGAGGTTCGTCACGAGCGAGATGCCCATGAGCTCGAGCCCGGCCTGCCGGGCGGCGATGGCCTCGAGCGTCGTCGACATGCCGACGAGATCGGCGCCGAGGATGCCTGCCATCCGCACCTCGGCCGGGGTCTCGTAGTGGGGGCCGCGGAACTGGGCGTAGACGCCTTCGTCGAGTGTCGGGTCGATCTCCTTGGCGATGGCCCGCATCCGCGGCGAGTAGAGGTCGGTGAGGTCGACGAAGTTCGCACCTTCGATGGGGGAGGTGCCGGTGAGGTTGATGTGGTCGGAGATGAGGACCGGGGTGCCCGGGGCCCAATTGCGGTTGAGCCCACCGCAGCCGTTGGTGAGCACGAGGCTGGTGCAGCCGGCGGCGGCGGCGGTGCGCACCCCGTGGGCGACGGCGCGCACGCCCTTGCCTTCGTAGTAGTGGGTGCGCGATCCGAGGACGAGGGCGTGCTTCCCGCTCGAGGCGATGCGCACGGTGCGCAGCGTGGGGACGTGGCCGGCGACGGCCGGGGCGTGGAATCCGGGGACCTCGGCGGCGGGGACTTCGCTGATCGTCTCGCCCAGCAGCTCGGCCGCTCCGCCCCATCCCGATCCGAGGACGAGGGCGATGTCGTGGGACTCGATCCCAGCGGCGGAGTTGATGGTCGTGGCCGCTGCCTGCGCGGCGGCGGTAGGATCGCTTAAGTCAGTCATGACGCCAAGATTATCAACATCTGACATGCCGCAAGGAGCGCTCACCATGCCGATCAGACCACTTGCCGACGGCGACGATCTGCGACTGAACGAGGTGTTCTCCGACGCGGCGACTCCGGCCGGTCACATGGCCCGGTCCCTGTTCCGTCCGGCCGCGGAGTCCCCGCTGCTGCGGTCGGTCATCGCCGAGGTGGTCCCCGAGGTTCCCGTCGGCGCGGCGGCGATCGCGGAGTCCCCGCTCCACCCGTACCGGGCGTGGGTCAACGTCGAGGTCGCCGCCGAGGAGCGCGGCCACGGTCTCGGTCGTGAGCTCTTCGAGGCGGTGTCGGCGGAGACCGCAGGAACCCCGCTGGAGGGCCTTGACCTGCGGGCTCGGGTCGAGGCCGGCAGCGTGGGGGAGAAGTTCGCCGAGGCGCTCGGCTTCACCCCGCTGACGACGACGCGGGTCATCAAGGTTTCCGCCGGGGCCCTGCCGCCCAGCGGCGGCGGTCGCGCCGAGGACCTCGAGATCGTCTCGACCGGGTCGGTCAAGCTGACGAAGGCGTTCCTCGAGTGGTACACCGCGGTCAACCGCGACGATGCGGTCGCGCCGCTGACGATCGGGCAGGTGAGCAGTGCGTTCCTCTCCGAGGCGGCCGGTGCCCATGGTGCGGCGATGCTCATGAGCGACTCCGCGGCGACTGGTTCCGGTGACGCAGGGTCGGGCAGCGGGCTGAGCGCCTTCGCTGTCTCCTACGCCAGGGAGGCCGACCCGGCTGCGGTCGGCGGGGCCCAGGATGCCGCGGCGAACCTGCACGGGACTGCGGAGGACGAGCCGGCGACCGAACTCATCCTCGGCTCGATGTTCGAGACCCGTGAGGACGTCGCCGACGCCTCCCCTGAGCAGTTCGAGGCGGCCATCGCCGATGCCGAGCTGCTGCTGGCCAGGCTGTCAGTCGACGCCGATGTCGTCATCGAGGTCACCAGCGGCATGCCCGTGGTCTCAGCGCTCGCCGACCGGCTCCTCGCCGCGGGCCAGGCGAGCGAACTCTACCGCTACGAGACACTTTCGGGACCTCCCGCGGACACGCAGTGAGTCGAGTCGACCCCGGAGTCGGTTGATTCGCCCCGCGTCGGTGACCCGACGACCCTGATCGCTCGTGCTCGGGAGTCGGTGACGAACCAGCCCGTCCCGGCGGTGCCGTCGAGTGGCGGCAGGCGGGTGAACCCGAGAGTCGCGAGGTCCTGAGCAGTGTGACTGCCGAGGATGAGCGTGGGTCCGAGCGTCTGGGCGCTCGCCAGCGGCGAGCCGTAGCCAGGAGTGAAACGCAGCGGCATCGTCACCACGTGGAGCCCACCGGCCGTGACGTCGAGCGTCGCAGGCTCCTCGCGATGCGCGTCGTCGTGGATCGTCAGGTCCGCCTGCTCGCACCTGCTGAACGCCCGGGCCAGAGACGATTTCCCGCTCTGCGCCGACCCGCGCACAGTGAGCACGGAACCGTCACGTGCCGGGTCCCAGGACACGGGTTCCCCGAAGGCGTCGATGCCGAGCGGAATCGTTCCGTCCTCCCTCCGTCTCGGCGACGCTTCCCTCACGTCACCCGGTTCGTCGAGTCCCCGCCACCCCGGTGAGAAGGCCGACGAGCCTGCACCACCACGAGGGGGAAAGAGCTGGACGTCGGCGCCGTCGCCGCCGCACTCAGCGGTGCGCGGGCCGACGAGCACGGCACGCAGACGCGGCCACGTTCCGAGGAACCGGTGGCGGGAGAGACCGACGCTGAGACCGTCCCCGCCGGCGCTCGGCGGGAAGATGAGGTGAGAGCGGAACTGGGAGGAGATGCGCAGCCCCGACCGGCACCCGGCAAGGAGGAGCGTGAGTCCGAGATCGCGGGAATGGGAGAGGAGGCCCTCCAACGCCGCCGCCGTGTGATGGTCGAGGGAATCGACGAGCTCACCCCAGTTCCCGCACACGACGAGCGTCGACGGTCGCGCCCGCGCACTGCCGGCGGAACCCGAACTCGGTGGGCGACCCAGATGGTCGAGGATCGCATGCAGGCGCCACCCGGCATGCATCCCGCAGGAGATCGCCGCCTGGTCGATGACCTCGGCGATCCGACCGAGCGCGACGATGCGGTGGGTGACGGCTGCCGACGCCGCCAGCGTCACGAGCACGGCGGTGGGATCGTCGTCGGTGACGACGATGGTCGACCCGTCCTGCGCCGGATCATAGGACCAGTCGATCTGCCGCTGTGCGGCGGGGAGGTCGATGATCCCGGTGACAGGCTGCTGCGACGACGCGCTCGCCGCAGTACCCGGGACGTCATCAACCGTCGGCAGCGGCGGGGGCACGACGGACCGCGGCGCATCGACGGTGTGCGCGTGCGCCGCGGTGAGGAGATTGTCGATGCGGATTCCGGTGAGGGCGGAGCTCGTCTGCACGGCACGACCGGGTTGCCACGGTCGCAGTCGGGGACGCTGAGCGGTCGGTTCAGGCGGCTCGTCGGTGAGGGGAACGGCGACGCGGAAGCGAACGAGCGCGGACCCCGCATCGAGGAGAGCGGCCCCGGGCCGGTCCGGCGGAAGACGCGCGGCATCGGCGACGCTGATGACATCGGAGGAGTCGGCGTCGTCGCGCACGCGCAGGCAGATCCGAATGCTGATGTTCGCCTTCATGTGCCCGGTGACGATGCCCAGCGGCCGTTGGGTCGCGAGGATGAGATGGACGCCCAGAGACCGGCCGAGGGCGGCAAGATGCTCGAGCAGGTCCGCGGCCCGGGGATGCGCGGTCATGAGGGCGTGGAACTCGTCGATGACGACGACGAGCCGTGGGGGAGGGACATCGAGGTCGAGGATGTCGGCGCACCCGCGGTCGGCGAGCAGCCGTTCGCGCCGCGTGATCTCCGCACGGACGGCGACGAGCGCCCGGAAGGCCGCAGCCGAGTCGAAGTCGTCGAGGACGCAGTCGGTGTGCGGCAGCCGTGACAGGGGTGCGAACGTCGCTCCGCCCTTGAAGTCGATGAGGACGAAGGTCAACCGCTCGGGTGGGTGATGCAGGGCCAGGGACAGCAGCCACGACTGGAGGAGCATCGACTTGCCGCTGCCGGTGGTGCCGGCCACGAGAGCGTGCGGGCCGTCGCCGAAGAGATCGATGCCGACCGCCCCGAGAGGTCCGCGGCCGACGGGGACGGCCCCCGAATGCGGCTGCCGCCAGCGGTTCGCGGTGCGTTCGGGGTCATCATCGCAGTGCTCGCCGAGGCCGTGGCAGGGGAACGAGTCGGCACCGGTCGCCGGCATCCCGGTGCGCACGAGCGTGAGAAACCGGGCCGGTGGCATCAGGGTCGCCGTGAACGCTCGGCCGGGCACCGGGCCCTCGAGCGCCGTCGACGTCGTCGTCCGCGCTTGCGCGAGATCGCCGAGGACGAGGGAGACAGTGCTCTTCGGCTTGGGTGCCCCGAGGCGGAGGGTGGTCACAGTGCCCTCGGTCCGCAGGTCGACGCTGATGCGCTCCGAGGGGTGGGTCGCCGCGGTGGCGGGCTCGTCCCGATCGAGCGCGCCGACGAGGTCCGGCAGCTCGCGCACTTCGGCCGACGGTGCCCACGCCCACCGGCGGTCGGCCAGCCAGGCGAGCATCATCGGCAGCAGGTGAGCGCGTTCACCGGTGACGACCACCGCGGTCGATCGCGGGTCGATGCAGATGGGGACGTCGCTGACGACGGCATGGTCGTCGCAGCGATCGACGCGGTCGTCGATCTCGGGTGCCAGTGAGATGCGACTGAGGATCGCGCCGAACCCCAGACACAGGCCCGGGGAGGCGCGTGCCGTGCGCTGTCGCTGCGCGATGAGCCGGAGGGCTCTCGTCGAGGCGTCGTCGATCGCGTGTGCGCGCTCGATCCGGTGCGTCTCCACGTCCCGGGCATAACGGCGCTTCTCGACGAGGTGGGCGATGTAGCCCGACAGGGGCGCCGAGAGGCTGAAGAGGAGAAACCACCACATGCCGGTGAGCAGCGCGAGGGCGATGCCGATGCCGATGGGAATGAGGAACGCCCACCACTGCGGCGGACGGGCCGCGCGCGGTTCGTCGACCGCGTGCGGCGCGACATGGATCGTCTCGCTGCCGGCGGTGTTCAGTGTCCCACCGGTCGGTGCCTCAGGCAGCTGATCGCGGTCGAGCTCGGGGAGGAACACGGTGGATCCGACGAGGCTCTGCGTGCGCAGTCCCGCAGGAGCGAGGCGGAGTCTGACCGGAGCGCGCGAGAGGCAGGGGTCGGCGATGAGGAGGCCGTCGGAAGACGGTACACGAGCGATGAGGGTCTGGCGTGGGTCGATGGCGAGGGTGAATCCCGAATCGGGGCCGGCGAGCACCGACACCGTCGTGCTGCCGCAGCCGCGATCGAAGGCACCGGCGCCGAGGAGGGTGACCGGGTGGAGTCCGCGCCATTGGCCCCACGTTATCGACTCAACCCAGGCCGATGGATCATCGGGCGGTGGAGCGGAGCCCGGGTTGGAGGCGAGGAGATCGTCGACGGTGACAGGCTCATCGATGACCGAGCGGAGCACATCGAGGACGGGCTGCTCGCCGTCGGCGTCGAGGACGTCCGTGCGCACGGCACCGCTGACTTCGACCCGCTGGACGACTCCGCTGACCTTCATCGCATCAGAGTCTGGTGAACCGGTGCCGGTCGGCAAGCCGTCATCCGCCCCCTGTGGACGAGCGCTGAGCGTTCACAGGCTCACAGCACGCGAGTCCATCCGCTGTCCACAGGTTCCGGCACACGAGTCCGCAGGCACGGTTGTCATGAGATCCGCAGTGACCCTCGCGCCAAGGCGGTGGCACTGAGTTCGATGAGTCCGGGAACGAAGGGGGAGAGCAGCGCCGGGGTGTAGTCGGCGCGCAGACGGATGACGACCGAGGCCTCGCCGTCGACGTCGGCGCGGATGCCGACGTTGTCGAGGCCCTCGGGCGAGGGGACGGCCGAGACGTAGCGCGCCGCCGCCCGCTGCGCCGCCGGCGGCGAGAACACGAGTCCGGGTTCTCCGTCCGGGGCGGGTTCGAACGAGTCGGAGGCCGCGAGGGCTGCCGAATCGGCCATCGCCTGGAGTTCGCGACGGGCCATGTGCAGGTCCGTGAGGGCGGCGATGAGGAACGCGAGGAGGAGCGCGATGATGACGAAGCCGATCGCCAGGGGAGTGATCGACCCCTCGTCGGCCGGGCGGTGACCGGGAGCGGTGGACCTCGTCGTCAGGGACATCGTCGACTCATCCGTTCCCGGTGGTCGCGACGACATCGGAATGCGAGGCCCGCATGGTGATGTGCGGGGAGTTCTCCGAACCGAAGATCAGGGGGATCCCCGGCAGCGGAATCCGCGTTTCGACGTCAGCGGTGACGAGAGAGCCAGCGCGTCCACAGGGTCCTGAACATGAGTAGGTGATGGTGATGGGAACATCCCGGAGCCCGAAGTCGGTGAAATGCATGGCGGCGACATCCTCGGCGCGCTGCTGCGAGGGGTTAGCGTCGCGGGCGGCGATCCGGGAGGCCGACACCGCCGCCGAGGTCGTCGCGTAGCCGGCCGCCTGCAGCTGGGAGAGCGCGAGCATGAGGTAGACGACGGGGATGAGGAGGATGACCGCGGCGAAGATGAACTCGATGACCGCAGTCCCGGCATCGGGGAGAGCGAACCGGACCTCCGCCTCGGTGTCCTGGGCGACGGATGGGTGGGCAGGGCCGACGGATGGGTCGGCAGGCCCGACGGAGGGGAGGACAGCGGGTTCAGTCACGGTCGATGTCCTCGACGATCGAGCGTCCCCGCAGGTCCCACACCTCGGCGGGTCCCCAGAGTCCGAGCACGGGCAGCGGAGTGCGGACCCGGACTTCGACGATCTCGACGTTCCCGTTGCTCTCGGTGTCGACGGAGATCGCCTCGGCGTACCGTTCGCCGAGTGAGGCCGTGATGAGCTGCGCGGTCAGCCGCCTGCCGTCGCCGGCCGTCTGATCGGCGAGTCCCGCCTGCCGGGCACCGGCGATGGCCGAGTCGATGACGGTGTTGCGGACGTGGATGACCAGACCGATCTGCAGGGCGCCGGCGAGAACGAGGGCGAGCAGAGACGCGACGAGGGCGAACTCGGCGATCGCGGAACCGGTGTCCGTGCCGCCGACCGCACCGTTCTCAGAGCGCGCGCCCGCATCGGCCGTGTCACCGTCGACCGCACCGCTGCCGGCCGCGCCGCCACCGGCCGCGCCTCCTGTCGGCGGGGAGGCAGCAGCAGGGGCATCGCCGCGCTGTGCTCGGCTCACCCGGCACCTCGGACCTTGTTCATCGCGTCCTCGAACATCGAGGTGAAGGCTTCGCCGGCGAGCGCCCAGAGGGCGACGACGAGTCCCGCGGTCATCAGTGTGATGAGCACCCAGCCGGGCACATCGCCGCGATCGGGACGGTCGCCGCGGTGCCCGTCGTCACCGGCGCCGTGCCGGGCAGCCGGTGGGGAGGTGTCGTCGCCGATCCACCCGAGGGTGAGCAGGGTGAGGTGTGTCATGAACCGGTGGAACATCATGTCTCCTTCTTCGTTGCGACGGTCGATGGCTGGGGAGGTCGGGTGGGGGAGCAATGGCGTCGGGGCGGATGAGGACAGGGGAGCGGAAAGCGGCTGGGCGTCTCGGTCAGGGGCTGAGGTCGAGGACGGCGAGGGAGGGGAAGACGGCGAAGATCACGGTGACGGGCAGGACGAAGACGACAACGGGCACGAGCATGCCGATCTCCTTGCGTCCGGAGAGCTCGAGGAGGCGCCGCCGCGACTGCTCGCGGACGTCGGCGGCCTGGGAGCGCAGCACCTCGGCGAGTGGGGTGCCGCGGGTCATCGAAACGGCGAGTCCGTCGACGAACTGGACGATCTCCGGGATCGCGATGCGCGTGGCCATCTGGTCGAGGGCCTCGACGAGGGGAGTGCCGGTCCGGGTCGCCGACAGCGCGGTGCGCAGTTCGTCGACGAGGTCGCCCGAACAGGTCCGGCACACCCGTTCGAGTGCTTCGACGATCCCCTCACCTGCGGTGATCGAGAGGGCGAGGAGTTCTGCGACGGTGGGGAACTCGGCGAGGATGCGGGATTCGTGGCGGGCGATCGCCTGGCTGAGACGCCAGTCGTTGACGATGTGGCCGGCGACCCCGCCGCTGACGACGAGGACGATGACGACGATGGGGGAGAACCCGCGCTGCGCGCTGATGAGACCGGCGAGGCCGCCGCCGGCGATCATGCCGACGAGGATGCTGAGGATCTGATTCGTCCGGAACCGCTCGATCGTCGCTCTCCCGCCGAGGCGGCCGATGCGCAGGCTGAGGGTCGCATCGGTGGTGATGCGCGAGGTCACCCATGTCGTCGCCGTCAGGGCAGCCTGCCGGAGTGCCCCGAGGAGGCCCTCCTTCCGGGGTGTCGGCGGGGCGTAGACGTCGACGAGCGCCTCCTGATCGCGCAGGTACGGTGCGATGCGCGACGACAGGGTCGGGCGCCGCAGCGGAGGCAGGGCGAGGACGAAGACGGTGAGGGCGACGCCGTTGAATGCGCCGAGGAGCAGGAGAGTGAGCGGGTCGGTCATCAGGCCTCACCCGCCTCGGCGCTGCGGTGGAACGGGGACCGGGCCAGGGAGGAGCCCTCGATGACGCGCGGTTCCTGCGGAAGTCGGCCGATCCGCTTCATCGCCTGGTAGGCGAGGAGGGAGACGACGAAGCCCGCGGCCAGGAGGATGAGCCCGGCCTGTGAGTTGTAGGCCGCAGCGGTCTCGGGGCGGGTCGAGAGGAACGCGAGGACGACCCAGGGGGCGGCGACGGCCAAGCGGGCACCGTTGACGGTCCACTGCTGGCGGGCGGAGAGTTCGTTGCGGGTGCGGGCGTCGTCGCGGACGAACTGGGCCAGAGCCCGCAGCATCGTGCCCAGGTCGCTGCCGCCGACCTGCCGGGTCACGCTCAGGGCCGCGACGATGCGGTCGGCGACAGGATCGGCGCTGACCTGGCGGAAGCGTTCGAGGGCGATCGCGAAGGAGCCGCTTGCGCGATACTCCTCGGCGAAGACCTCGAAGAGCGGCCGCAGCGGCTCGGGTCCGCGGTGGGCGAGCGAGCTCAGCGCTTCGGGCAGTGAGAGTCCCGCCCGCACACCGGAATTGAGATGGTCGAGGGTCTCGGGCCAGAGTTCGCGACGCAGCACCTGCTTCGAGCGCGCACGGTGCTGGAGGTACCGGTAGGGCAGCCACGAGGCGAAGAGACCGAAGCACAGGGCGATCGCCCACGAGCGGGTGAGCACGGTGGCGACGACGGTGACGGTGAGGAAGACGGCGATCGTCAGCAGGAGCAGGTGGAGGGGGCGCAGGCGCGGGAATCCCGCACCCGTGAGCATGTCGTCGAGTTCGCGGATCCACCGCCGCTGCTGCCGGCGCCTCGCCGTCTGCTCCCACAGGGACATCCAGATGAGCAGCAGTCCCGCGCCGAGGCAGGCTCCCACGAGCAGGCTCAGCTGCGAGTAGCTCATGCCGCTTCCAAGATCTGGTGGAGGTCCTTGCCGATCGCGGAGAAGCGCTCGCCGAGGTGGCCGAACCCCTGTCCGCGCACCAGCGTCCCGTGCGGGGAATGGAAGAGGGTGTCGAGTTCGATGACGTCGCCTTCGACTCCGCCGGGCACCGCGCAGATCTCATTGACGTGGCGGACCCCGCTGTTGTCGCGTCGCAGGTGGACGACGACGTCGATGCTCACCGCCACCGTCGGGACGACGAACGACGACGAGATGTTCGCCCCGGCGAGCAGCGGAAGGGTCGAGATCTTCGTGATCGCCGCACGCGCGGAGTTCGCATGGATCGTGCCCATGCCGGGCAGCCCCGAATTCAGGGCGACGAGGAGGTCGAGGCTCTCGGCTTCCCGGACCTCCCCGACGATGATCCTCGTCGGACGCATCCGCAGGGCCTCTTTGACGAGTGCGCGGAGGGTCACAGCGCCGGTGCCTTCGAGCGAGGGCTGGCGGCACTGCATCGGAACCCAGTCGCGGCTGGGGAGGTTGAGTTCGAAGACCTCCTCGCAGCTGACGATGCGTTCGCGGGCGGGGATCGACCCGGCCAGAGCGTTGAGCATCGTCGTCTTTCCCGCCTGGGTGGCGCCGGAGACGAGGATGTTCGCACCGCAGCTCACGGCGGCGTCGAGGAAGCGGGCCGCCGGGGGAGTGAGCGAGCCCTGGGCGACGAGGGCGGCGAGGTTGCGGGGCCGCTGGATGAACTTGCGGATGTTCACTGCCGGGGAGGAGCGCGTGATGTCGGGGAGGACGACGTGGAGCCGGGAGCCGTCGGGAAGCATGGCGTCGACGAAGGGCTGTGAGAGGTCGACCCGGCGACCCGAGGTGCGCAGCATCCGCTCGATGAGGTCGTCGAGTTCGCCGCTGGTCAGCTTCGTCGTCGTGAGCTGGTGGACACCGTCGACGGCGATGAACACCTCGCTCGGCGAGTTGATCCAGATCTCCTCGACGCGGGGGTCCTCGAAGTAGTCCTGAAGGGCGCCGTAGCCGGAGAGCTGATTGTCGATGAATCGGAACGTCGCCTCTTTGTCCGTCAGCGGCGGAAGGTCCGCGGTGAGACTGCGCTCGTCGTATTCGGAGATCACCGAGCGGATGACTTCGCGGGAGCGCTGGACATCGGTGCGGGGATCCACGTCGAGGTCTCGGATCCTCTTGTGGACCTCGCTCGTGATGACCTCGGTGGCTTCCACGGTGAATCCCTCGGTGGCGATCGGCGAGTCCGTCGGTGTGAGCGGCGGGCAATAGGTTGTCAATGTATCCGCGAAATTCCCATTTATCCAGACTTTCTCACAATCTGTGGATAACTTCTGGTGACATCGGATAAATGTCATAGATGTAGTTAAGGAGGCGATTCGGTGAGGTTTTATCCGGCCTGATCCGTCCGCCGTCCGCGTCCGTCCGCTCGGCGGTTCCGAGGGGCTGTGCCCCATGGACTAGAATCGAGGCATTATGGCCACGACTGATCACGCTTCCGAAATCGCCAACCTCCGCAGCACCTATCAGGCGATCCTCGACGTCTCCGACCTGCCGACTCTGCGTGACGAGGTCGCCGAGCTCACCGAGGAAGCATCGGCCCCGACGTTCTGGGACGACCCCGATTCGGCGCAGAAGACCTCGGCGAAGCTTTCGCACAAGCAGGGCACGCTCGAGAAGCTCGAGAAGTTCGGGGAGCGCATCGACGACGCCGAACTCCTCATCGAGATGTCCGAGGCCGAAGGCGACTCGGATTCGCTCGTCGAAGCCGAACGCGACATCGCCAAGCTCAAGGATCAGCTCGGCGAGCTCGAGATCTCGACCCTGCTCTCCGGCGAATACGATGAGCGCTCGGCGGTCGTCACCGTCCGCTCCGGTGCCGGCGGCGACGACGCGACGGACTGGGCGCAGATGCTCATCCGCATGTACATCCGCTGGGCCGAGGGCCGCGGCTACAACGTTCAGGAACTCGACACCTCCTACGCCGAAGGCGCCGGCATCAAGTCCGCGACGATCCAGGTCAACGCCCCCTACGCCTACGGCACGCTGTCGGTCGAGGCCGGCACGCATCGCCTCGTGCGCATCAGCCCCTTCGACAACCAGGGCCGCCGCCAGACTTCCTTCGCCGCCGTCGAGGTCGTCCCGCTCATCGAGTCGACCGACCACATCGAGGTCGACGAGAACGACCTGCGCATCGACGTCTACCGGTCCTCGGGGCCCGGCGGCCAGTCCGTCAACACGACCGACTCCGCTGTGCGCATCACGCACCTTCCGACCGGCGTCGTCGTGAGCATGCAGAACGAGAAGTCGCAGATCCAGAACAAGGAGGCCGCGATGCGCGTCCTCCAGTCGCGGCTCCTCGAGCGCAAGCGCCAGGAGGAGGCCGCGCAGAAGAAGGAGCTCGCCGGCGACATCAAGGCGAGCTGGGGCGATCAGATGCGCTCGTACGTCACGCACCCCTACCAGATGGTCAAGGATCTGCGCACCGGGTACGAGGTCAACAATCCCCAAGCCGTGTTCGACGGCGACCTCGACGGACTCATCGAAGCGGGCATCCGCTGGCGCAAGCAGCAGGAGAACGCCGAGGAGGAGTGACCTCTCCGACCCACCCCCTCGGCGCACCGACCCCACGGCACCACCGCCTCGGCGCGGGTGAACGCATCGTGGTGGGACTGTGAACTTCATCAGATGCGCAACACACGCCCCGCCGCCTCCGCGCACATCACGGAACTGTTACGTACAGTGGAAGCGGCCGAGCCATCCGCGACACGATTGAAGACCCTCTTGATCACATTCGACTCCGTTTCGAAGTCCTACGACACCCGCACCCGGGCGGCCCTCGACTCCATCTCGTTCGAGGCTGACCGCGGGGAATTCGTGTTCCTCGTCGGAGCCTCGGGATCGGGCAAGTCGACGGTCATCCGCCTCATCCTCCGCGAAGAGGTGCCGACGAAGGGGCGGATCTCCGTGGCGGGGAAGTCCGTGGTGAAGATGCCCTCCTGGCGGGTCCCCTACCTGCGCCGCGGCATCGGCACGGTGTTCCAGGACTTCCGGCTGCTGCCGAACAAGACGGTCTTCGCCAACGTCGCCTTCGCCCTCCAGGTCATCGGCAAGTCACGGGCGTCGATGTCGACGCTCGTGCCCGACGTCCTCGAGACCGTGGGCCTGGCCGGCAAGGAGAAGCGCTACCCGTACGAGCTCTCCGGCGGTGAGCAGCAGCGCGTCGCGATCGCCCGCGCCGTCGTCAACAAGCCCGGGATCCTCCTCGCCGACGAGCCGACGGGCAACCTCGACCCCGTGACCAGCGCTGACATCATGTCGGTGCTCGAGAAGATCAACCGCAACGGCACGACCGTGCTCATGGCCACCCACGACGGGGAGATCGTCAACCGGATGGCCAAGCGGGTCATCGAACTCAAAGAGGGCCGCATCGTCCGCGACGTCGAGCACGGCACGTACGGAGTCGCCTCATGAGGGCCGGCTTCATCCTCTCCGAGGTCGGATCGGGCCTGAAGAAGAACTTCTCGATGGTCCTCTCCGTCGTCCTCGTCACCTTCGTCTCCCTCCTCTTCGTCGGCGCCGCGATCCTCCTGCAGATGCAGGTCGGGCAGATGAAGGACTACTGGTACGACCGCGTCCAGGTCTCGATCTTCCTCTGCCCGCCGGACTCCGAGGCGACGAACTGCGTCGACGGCGAGGTCACCGACACGCAGAAGAAGAACATCGAGGACGCGCTCGCCAGCTCCGATCTCTCCCCGTACGTCGACACCGTCTACTTCGAGGACAAGGCCGAGGCCTACCAGCGCTTCCAGGACCAGTTCGCCGGCACGAGCCTCGAGGGCACCGTGCCCGAGGAGGACATGAACGAGTCCTTCCGGGTCAAGCTCAAGGACGCCGAGCAGTACCAGATCATCAACGAGTACTTCTCCTCGACCCAGGGCGTCGAAGAGGTCGTCGACCAGAATCAGCTCCTCGACCGCCTCTTCGGGGTCCTCAACGTCGCCACCGTCGTTGCGATCGCGATCGCCGGCATCATGCTGCTGTGCGCGATGCTGCTCATCGCCACGACGATCCGCCTCTCCGCGTTCGCCAGACGCCGGGAGACGGGGATCATGCGCCTCGTCGGCGCCTCGAACTCCTTCATCCAGCTCCCGTTCCTCCTCGAAGGGGTCATCGCCGCAGCGATCGGCGCGGGACTCGCTGCCGGCTCCCTGGGCCTGCTCGTCCACTTCGGGGTGAGCGGCTGGCTGCAGGACCAGGCGACCGGCTTCAGTCTGATCTCCGGCGTCGACGTCCTCATCGTCGCCCCGATCCTCCTCGTCATCGGCATCGTCATGGCCGGTGCCTCGTCGCTCATCACACTCAACAAGTACACGAAGGTCTGAGATGAAACGCAGGCTTCCCCTTCTCGTCACGGCTGCTGTGCTCGCCGTCGTCATGCCGGTCACCTCGGCGACGGCCAACCCGCGCGACGACAAGAACAAGGTCGACGAACGCGTCAAGGAGCTCCAGCAGGAGTTCGAGGGCCTCGACGAGGACCTCGCCCGGGTCATCGCCGAACGCGACGAAGCCCAGGAGGCCCTGCCCGCCGCGGAGGAGGCGTCCCAGAAAGCCGACGACGCCCTCGCCGAGGCGGTGCAGAAGGATGAGGACCTCGCCGCCCGTCTGACCTCGGCGGAGAACGCGCAGTCCGACCTCAAGGACGAGATCCAGCAGGGCACGGACGAGATCGAGCAGAACCGCACGGCCGCGGCGCGGATCGGCCGGCAGGCGTACCAGAACTCCGGCATCACCTCCGACCTCGCGATGCTGCTGCAGATGGCCGAGGGCACGAGCGCCGACGGCGGCATCGGCCGCGTCGACTCCGCGGTGCGCTCCCAGCAGCGCACGATCGATGACCTCTCGGAGCAGCGTGCGCTCAACGAGAACAACGAGGAGCGCCTCTCCGGGGTCACCGATGAGATCTCCGATCTCAAGGATGAGGCCGCCGAGGCGGTCATCGCGAAGGAGGCCGCCCAGGCCGACGCGAAGAAGAAGGCCGACGACCTCAACAACCTCATCTCCGCCAAGGACGACGCCGAGCAGACGATCTCGGACAACAAGGACAAGACCGAGCAGCAGCTCGCCGATGAGAAGGCGGAGCAGGATCGGCTCGCGAAGGAGGTCCGCGAGTGGGAGAAGGAGCAGGAGGCGAAGGGCAACTTCGTCTACGGCGACGGTGTCCTCGCCAATCCCGCCGAGGGCTTCCCGATCACCTCGCAGTTCGGCTACCGCATCCACCCGATCACGGGCAACCGGAAGCTGCACACCGGCACCGACTTCGGTGTGCCCTGCGGAACGTCGATCCGGGCGGCCGGTGACGGAGTCGTCGTCAGCGCCGGCTGGGCCGGCGGCTACGGCAACCGCGTCGTCATCTCCCACGGCAAGATCGGCGGCAAGTCGATCGCCTCGACGTACAACCACAACACGAGCCTGAGCGTGAAGGCCGGGCAGAAGGTGAAGAAGGGCGACGTCATCTCCCAGTCGGGCACGACCGGCGCCTCGACCGGCTGCCACCTCCACTTCGAGATCATGGAGAACGGCGGCTACGTCAACGCGATGCCGTTCATCTCGTAATCCGCACCTTCGGGCAGTCAGGGCGAGTGCGCCGGAACTGCAGATGGGATAGACTGGTGGGTCTGCGTGTGCAGGTCGGCGGCGGTCGTCGGACCGCCGGTGGAGCACGTCGGACACGAGCATTGCACGAGAGCATCGGACAAGAGGAGAGAGGAGGCCGGTCATGCCGAAGGACACCGGGAAGAAGGTCATCGCGAGGAACCGCAAGGCACGCCACGACTACCACATCGAGGACACGTGGGAGGCTGGCCTCGTCCTCACCGGCACCGAGGTGAAGTCGCTGCGTGAGGGCAGGGCGTCGCTGACGGACGGGTTCGCGCTCATCTTCCAGAACGAAGCGTGGCTGGAGAACGTCTACATCCCCGAGTACCTCCAGGGCACGTGGACGAACCATGCCGCCAGGCGTCGGCGCAAGCTGCTGCTCCACCGCGAGGAGATCCTCAAGATCTCGCAGAAGGTCAAGGAATCGGGGCGCACCCTCATCCCGCTCGAACTCTACTTCGAAGGGTCGCGGGTCAAGGTCAAGATCGCTCTGGCCCGCGGCAAGCGCGACTGGGACAAGCGGCAGTCGCTGCGCGAAGCCCAGGACAAGCGCGAGGCCGAGCGGGCGATGAAGTCCAAGCAGTACCTCTGAGTCCTTCACCGGACCCACCCGGGAATGCAATTGGCCCGGTCGGTGTTGAGAGAGTATGCTGGTGTTCCTGCCCGGCGGCAGAGCCTGTTCGTCCAGGTGATGTCGGTGAGCAGGATTGGCAACAGAATATGGGGATGATCGGTTTCGACGTTGGACACTGCGTCGGGAGAAGCGGGCCGAGAATGCAGAGTCATCTCGTTAATGTCCTCTGCAAAACAATAGGTGCTAAATCTGAAAACCGCACCGATTTCGCCCTCGCTGCCTGATAGAGCGCGAGCTGCGAATCCGTCAGCCTAGAGTTGCCTCTGCTCTAGATCCTGGCGTCGCTTAAGAGGCCACTGCTTCAGATGCACGTTGGGGGCATCTGAGGGACTCTTACCCAACTCCGTTCGTTGGTCTACGTGTTCGTGCGATGACCAGAACCTAAGAAACTGCCTCACGAACTGCGCCCGGAGAAGTCCTGACAATCTGCCGACGGACGCGGGTTCGATTCCCGCCATCTCCACTCATGTCACGGCCCCGGCAGCTCGGTTGAATCCGAGCTGCCGGGGCCGTTGTCGTCCCATCAGGCGCCGCGGACAGGATGTGTTCGCCGAGCCGGGCAACGGAGGTCGGCCGACCCCGGTCCGTCACGAGTTCACGCGGATGATCTCCTCCTGGTACGGCGCGACGACGGTGCCCGAGACGCGGAGGTCGAGGACGAGGAACTGTCGCTGCTCGACCGGTGCGGCCGCCCACTCGGCGACGACGTCGAGGTCGGCGAGCGAGCGCACGACGACACCCTGGGCGCCGGCCGCGGTCGCCAGCGCCGCGAAGTCGATCTCGTCGATGAGCATCGGGGGAGTGGCGAGGCCCTTGCGCCCGTAGAGGTGCACCTCGGCGCTGTAGGCGGCTTCGTTGAAGACGACGGCCATGCCCCGGCCGCCGGCTGAGCGGATCGCCGTGTCGAGGTCCGACAGCGCCATCACCCCACCGCCGTCGCCGGTGGTGAGCACGATCGTCGCCTCCGGGTTCGCCCGGGCGGCGCCGGCAACACTGTGCCAGCCGAGCCCGATCGACTGGAAGGCCGTGCCGACCATGGCGATCCGCTCCGGTGCCGAAGGCTCCCAGAACATGTTCGCCCACGCGATGAAGTGCCCGCCGTCGGAGACGACGACCCGATCGGCAGGCATGAGCTCGCCGAGGCGGGCGGCAGCGGCCCGAGGATCGAGGCGGCCGTCGGAGCCGAACTCCCCACCCCGGTCATAGACCCGATCAGCGGCGGTGTCGACCCGGCCCCGCCACGTTTCCGTCGGGCCGGTCAGTCCCCGCACCCGCTCCGTCAGCGCCTCCGCCGTCAGCCGCGCGTCACCGCGGATGAATCCGCCGACGCGGGCGTGCGTCGCCCGGTCGTCGACGTCGACCTGCCACACCGAGGTGGTCGGGCCGAAGAGCTCCCCGAACCGCATCGTGAACTGATTGAGCGAGGCGCCGATGACGACGGCGACGTCGGCCTCGCGGACGCGGGCCATCGCCGCAGGCGCCCCGAAGCCCCCGGCGACGCCGAGGTCGTGCTCGGCGGCGGGAAAGATGTTGCGTCCCAGCGCCGTCGTCACGGTCAGCGCACCGGCTGCCTCGGCGAGGTCCCCGAGGGCGGCACCGGCGCCGGAGAGCCACGCGCCCCGACCGGCGAGCAGGAGCGGGCGCTGCGCTGAGGCCAGGGCCGCTGCGAGACGGTCGAGGGCGGCACCGGCGGACTCACCGCCGGGCGCGAGCGGACTCGGCCTTCCCGGACCCGGCACCTCGGGGATCTCACCGATCTCGAGCGTCGCGACGTCATAGGGGATCGCGAGGACGACGGGCACCCGGTAGGTCAGAGCATGCTCGATGGCCGTCACCGTCGCGGCAGCGGCATCGACCCGCCCGACCGTGTACGTGCGCACCCCGACCGCTGACGCCATCGCGATCTGATCGACATCCCATGGGCGGGGACCCGAGGTCGGCTCGTCGCCGACGACGAGGACGAGCGGAACGCGGGCCTGCGCGGCTTCGGCCAGCGCGGTCAGCGTGTTGGTGAACCCGGCACCGTACGTCGTCGTCGCCGCAGCGAGGCGACCCGAGGTGCGGAAGTGGGCATCGGCGGCGACGACGGCGCCGGCTTCGTGCCGGACCGCGGTGTAGGTCGCCGAGGTGGAGGTGAGGAGGGCATCGAGGAAGTGGGCGTTGCCGTTGCCCATGAGTCCGAAGACGTCGTCGATGTGCCGGGAGAGCGTGTGCGCGACGTGCGCCGAGGTGTGCGCCAAGAGAGGGCCTTTCGAGAGATATGGAGAGTGGTCCATATATGTCTCGCGTGAGGCTTCGCGCTCCTTTTTCGAGCACCGGCCCCCGGGACGCTGATTGAGGCGCAGCGCCGGGAACCTGACAGGTACGAATATAGGGCGAAGCAGTCGTCTGCGCCAAGTCCGGGGAGGCGAACCGAGGTGAATGAATGTGCACCGATCAGGTGCGCAATTAACAAGTGAATTCTCGTTGAACGGCATCATGAAATCGCACTGATAAAGTCTGTGATAGATATTTCAATTACCGTATAGAACTCCTGATCAATCCACCTGAAAGGCGCTTTGATCGTCGACAAGGCGGTGCGCTCAGCGGGAATCGGCTGTGCGCCGCCGCACCTCCAGGTGCCTTGTCGAAATATCCTCGACTGTCATTCGCGCGGCGATCTTCAGGCGTGTCGAGGCCGTGCGGACGGTGCGCCGACGAGCCTGTGTCGGATGGTCAGTGGCCTTGTGATCAGGCATGGTATCCGTTCAGCTGTTCTGACAAATGAATTGTTTGACAACATTGCCATTGCAGGTGTGATTCACGCAATGAAACAGTCATTGATTGTTACGAAACGATAACGAGAGTTTCTCGCTAACTGAAATGAATGTTAATCTCATTGTGACAGGTATGCGTTATCGAGAACGCAGTGCCCGCACCCACCCTCTCATTCCAACACCCTTTATTGGCAATATCCTCTGCCGGAAAGCGACACATCGATGAATGTCAACAAGAAAGCCGTCCTCGCCGGCGGAGCCGCCGCGGTCCTCCTCATCGGAGGCGGCCTCACCTTCGCACGCTGGTACGACGAAGCATCCCTGGGCAACGAGGCGGCCAACGTCCAGTCCGGTGAGCTCAACTTCTCCATCGACAACCTCTCCTGCCAGTGGGCCAACGGCGGCGACAACGTCGTCCCCGGTGACCTCGTCGTGCCCGGCGACACCATGGAGTGCACCGGCAGCTCGCAGGTCGTGACGAACATCAAGGGCAAGAACCTGCGGGCCACCCTCACCGCAGTGCCCACCGGAGCCCTCGCGCAGCTCGTCGACGACGACTTCGCCGTGCTCAAGGCGACCGTCAACGGCAGCAGCGACCCGATCGTGCTCACCGCCGCCAACGACGGCGACACCTTCGACGTCGGCTTCTCCATCTACTTCAAGGAGTTCAAGGACTCCGTGGACAACTCCCTCAACCGGGACAACCCCGGCACCGACACCGCACAGTGGTGGGGCGAGGAGAACCAGAACACGGACTACTCCTTCAACACCGGCGACATCAAGCTGCAGCTGGTGCAGAACGACCGCTGACGGACAGTCCTCCGGCTCGCAGCGGCCGGAGGACGACGTTGTCGTCGGTGACCGGATGAGAGCTGTCGGATGAGAGTGCGCGTGATCGTGGCCCTTGCGGCCGCCTTGGTGCTGCTCTCGAGCGGGCTCGGCACGAGTGCCAGGTGGTATGAGGAGCTGCGCTTCGCCGACGATCCGATCACGGTGAACTCCGGCGAACTCGGCAGGTACCCGACCGACACCCGCTTCGAGGGACTGACCGCGTGCACCGCTCCGCAGGGCTTCGCGCACTGCGCCGAGGCGAGTGCTGCCCAGGTCCGGGACTTCCGCTTCATGCGGGGGGACCGGCTGACCGTGGAATCCCGATTCGACGTCACGGCGACCGGGACGAATCTGCGGTATGCGATCACGGTGACGCCGCTGCCGCAGACCCCTTCACCAGGGTGGACGAGTGAGGACACGGTCACACCGGGCGGTGTGCTCACCGGTGCGCAGACCGTGACAGTCGAGCGCACACTCGAGTTCTCCGGACCCGTCGGCGCCGGAGACTGGGCTGGGGCCTTCGGCGACGTCACGGTTCCCGACATCGCTGTGCAAGCCATTCAGGAGGACCGTTGAGATCGCAGATGTCGGACAGACAGCGCCCGAGGGCCCGCGTGCTCGCCGCCGTGTGCGTGCTCGCTCTCGTCGCCGCGGTCGTCGCCGTCGCGCTCGTGCCCAGCGGTGCCACGTTCGCGCGGTTCTTCGACGAGGCCGGTGACTCCTCGGGATCGACCCTGTCCTCCCAGCAGATTGCGGCGACGACCGCGGGTATCATCACGCCTGACTACGGCGACTGGAACTGGTTCGACCGACAGACCAACGAGACCTCGCTGACGGTGACGAACTCGTCACCGACGTCGATGGTCGCCACCGTCGCCATCGGATCCGTGGCGCTCACGGGAGCGAACACCGGTCAGGCGTCGGGGAAAGCGCGGGCGTACGTCATCGACCGAAACGGCGCGAAGCAGCAGATCGCCTCGAGCGTGACGACGACACGGTCGACGACCCAGTTCCCCGAGGCGAACCTCAGCTGGACGCTCGCGCCGGGAGCCAGCCAGAAGATCGTCGTCGGCGTCGAATCGAACTCGACTCAGCTCCTCTATCAGCGTCTCGTCGGAGCCGCAGGGGCGAAGTTCGACTTCCGCTTCGCTGTGAACTGGCGCGTCGACGGACTCTCGAGCGCAGAGACCGCCGAGCTCTATCCCCACGGTGCCCTCGGCCCGAATCCCGGCGACCGGGCGGCATGCCCGGCCGGAGCCACCGCAGCGCAGGAGTGCCGTGGCGTCGCCGCGACGGTGAAGCGACCCGTGGTCACGGTGGCGACCGGATCGAACACCACAGGTGCCTGCAGTGTGACCGACAACTTCGATCTCTCCCACACGTTTTCGGTGAACACGTCGACGCTGGCGGCCTACAGCGGACTGGCGAAGACGGCCCGGGAGCTGCAGGGCTCGAACCCGGGCAACTACGGGTCCTACGCGCCGATTCCCGATGTGGGGTCCGGATTCACCGGCACCAGCGTCGAGGTCGTCCGCCAGCCTTTCGAACTCGGAGCGGGCTACGACCTGAAGTTCACCTTCGTCATCCGCGGAACCGGGGGAGCCGGGAGCCATGTGCCCGGCCCGAACGGCGAACGAGCCACCCAGTCGCCGGTGTACATCCTGTCGATGAAGCGTGAGCCCTTTAGCCTCTTCCCCACCTGCAGCGTCAGTCTGGCGTCGCTATGAGAGGAGTTCAGCACATCAGCGATGTCCTTTCCGCCGCGAGGGCGCTGCGCAGGACGGTGACCGTGCTCATCTCGCTGGCCGTCGCCGGGGCGCTCGCCCTGGTCCCCGCCCCCGCCTCGGCGGTTGCCTGTCCGTCTTCGATCGATGACGCGATCCGGGTGTCCGAGACCGACGGGGGCGAGGAGACCGCGCCCGGCGATCTCGCTCGGGCCTTCCCCGATGTGCCCGAGCTGCTCGCCCCCGGTGCGGGTGCCGACGATGCGCTGGCGATCCGCTCGATCGCCGAGGTGCCGGTGACCGCGACGCTCCGGGTCGCACCGGAGACGACGCCGGTGGAGAACCCCGACCGCGACCTCCAGGTGACGATCACGTGGGCTGGTCGCACCGTCGCCGAGGGAACCTACCGCGACATCGTCGGAACGAGCATTGAGCTCGGCTCCCTCGCGCCCGGCGCCCGCGAGACCCTTGCCGTCGACGTCGCACTGCCGGCTGTCGAGGAGCGGGACAACGACACGCAGAAGCGCACGTGGCCGCTGCGTTTCACCCTCGGGGTCGGCGCCGGTGGCGAATGCGTAGCCACGGCCGACGAAGACGCGCAGGCCGACGTCCGCGCGGATGCAGCGTCGTCGGCGGATTCCGATGCCGGTGCCGATGACACGGCAGGCGATGACGATACGGCCGATGCCGACGACACCGCCGGTGCCGCAGCCGACGCCGACGGAACCGACGCTTCCGCGGCCGCCGGGGGAACCACCTCGTCGCAGGCGGCTACGGCCAGTGACGCCTCGGCGACGAGCACGGGCGACGGGGGAGGGGCGCTGCCGCGAACCGGTCTCGAGAGCGCAGGACTCGTCGCGCTCGCGGGCATCGCGATCGGACTCGGTGCAGTCCTCATCGCCGGCGCCCGCCGACGCCGCGCGGAGAAGGGAGAGACGACGACATGACCGTGAAACCGACCGAGGTCGCTCACGCGGACGGAAGTGCCGACCGCCTCGGCGCCGCCCCCGTCAACCCGGACGCCGACCCGGTGGAGAGGCGGCCCCGACCCAAGCGCCGCCTGCGGACCGTCATCTCCTGGCTGTGCGGGGTGCTGCTGACCGCGATCATCGGGGTGCTCCTTGCCTCCGTCGTCGTGCCGCTCGCCATGGGTTGGGTGCCGCTCACGGTGCTCACCGGGTCGATGGAGCCGACGATCCCGCCGGGGTCGCAGGTCGTCGTCAAACCCCTGCGGCCGGAGCAGACCCAGGGGCTCACGAAGGGGCAGATCATCACGTACCTGCGCAAACCGGGCACGGACGACATGATCACCCACCGGATCATCGACGTCGCCGAGGTGGACGGTGAGACCGTCTACCGCACGCAGGGAGATGCGAACAATGCTCCCGACCCCGACCCGGTGCGCAGTGTGCAGGTGCGCGGCGTCGTCCGCTACCACGTCCCGCTCGTCGGCTATGTCGCGCAGCTGACGACTCCCGACCAGAAGCGCACGGGTATCTGGATCGTCGCCGGTCTCCTCATCGCCTACGCGGTGTGGGAGGTCTGCCGGCCGAAGCGGAAGGGCTCCGGCCGGCACTGAGCACCGGCTCAGCCCCTTACCGGCTCAGACGCTCCCGCCATGCGGCCATGATCTCCGGCGACGTCGGCTTCGAGACGAGTGAGCCGACGAGGTAGCCGAGCAGAGAGGCGAGCAGGCCGAAGTAGATCGCCTCGTTGGCGTAGATGTCGACGGTGATCATGATGACGATCGTCGTCACGGAGCCGAGGATCATTCCGGCCATGACGCCGACGATGGTGCCGCGGCGGAAGACGAGTCCGCCGAGGATCGGCACGAAGAGTCCGGCCACGAGCAGGTTGTAGGCGACGGTGAGGGCTTCGACGACGCTCGGCATGATGAGCGCGAGCGCCAGGGTGACGATGCCGAGTCCGATGAGGTAGATGCGCGAATCGCGCACCTCGTCACCGGTCTCGCGGACGAGCGACTGGGCGATCGTGCGCGTCGTTCCGGCAGAGGCCGCCGCATCGGCACCGCCCGTCCCCTCCGCGGTCTGCGCGACCGGCACGATCTGCCGCTTCGCGAGCAGCGGCTCGACGATGTCCTGTCGGCACACGGTCGACGCGGCCAGCAGCGACCCCGATGCCGTCGACATCATCGCCGCGAGGGCCGCGGCGAGGACGAAGCCGGCGACGACCGGGGACATCGAGGCATCGACGACGGCGACGAAGACATCGTCGGGCACCGCGATGCCGGGCACGATGCGCAGTGCGGCCATGCCGATGAGCGCACCGGCGACGGCGTAGAGCAGGCAGTACACGCCTGCCGACAGCCCGCCCCAGCGGGCGACGGCCGGTGTGCGGGCGGTGAACACGCGCTGCCAGATGTCCTGGCCGATGAGGAGACCGAGCGTGTAGATGAGGATGTAGCCGAGGATCGCCTGCCAGCCGATGCCCACCGGGGACGTCTGCTCGGGCGGGAGCACGGAGAACAGCTCGCCGAGGCCGCCGGCCCGCTGCAGGACGAGCGGAAGCATGATGAGGAAGATGCCGACGGTCTGGATGAGGAACTGGACGAAGTCGGTGAGCGTGATCGACCACATGCCGCCGAGCATCGAGTACGTGATGACGATGCCGCCGCCGATGATGACCGACCAGAACCTGTCGAGGTCGAAGAGCGCGTGGAAGATCGTCGCGTACGCCACCGTCGACGTCGTCGAGATCATCAGCCCGTACGCGGTCATGATCGCCCCCGACACGAGCCGTGAGCCCTTGCCGTAGCGCAGTTCGAGCATCTGCGAGACCGTGTAGATCTCGAGCTTCTGGATCTTCGGGGCGAAGAGCAGCGAGAGCAGGATGATACCGAGGCCGATGCTGAAGACGAGCCACATCCCCGACAGGCCCGCGGTGTAGCCGAGGCCCACCCCGCCGATCGTCGAGGCCCCGCCGAGGACGACGGCGGACATCGTGCCCGTGTAGAGCAGTCCGCCCAGCCGGCGGCCGGCGACGAGGAAATCGTCCTGGTTCTTCGCCTTGAATCGGCCCCAGATGCCGAAGCCGACCATTGCGGCCAGGTAGACGATGACTACGAGTGAGTCCACGGTGACTCCTTCTTTCCGTGTGGGTTCTTCGGTGCCGCAGGCTCAGGTGCCGACGGTGATGTGGATGATCGTGGGAACGGTGCGGGACAGTGCCGCGGCGACGGCGTCGGGCAGCTCGGCCGGCATCCGCGACTCGGCCATCGTCACCCCGACCCCGCCCATCGACTCCCCGAGCTTCGCGAAGTCGGGGCGGGCGAGTTCGACGGCGAAGGGCATCATGTCCCGGTCGACCATCTGGGCCTCGATCTCGGCGTACCCGCCGTTGTCGACGATGACGAAGGGGATCCCGAGGCCGAGTTCGGTCGCCGTCATGATCTCCTGGATGGAGAACATCGCCGCCCCGTCGCCGAGGAGGCAGACGACCGGTCGGTCCGGAGCGGCGAGCTTCGCCCCGATCGCGGCGGGAATCCCGTACCCGAGGGTGGCGAAGCCCGGCATGTAGAGGAGCTGGTCGGGGGTGTGCGCTTCGAGCGCGTGGACCGTCCCGTCGTAGGTGACCTGGGACGAGTCCCCGGCGATGACGACATCGGATCCTGCGCCGTCGGCGACGAGGCGGGTCACCCGTGCCCCGATCGACTCGGCATCGAAATCATCGGCCCCGGATTCTCTGAGCGCAGCCGTGCGCTCGGCCCCGGATTCCCCCGCCGAGGCGGTCCCCGACTCGGTCTCGGGAGCGTCGTCGAGCGTGGTGATGAGAGCCGAGAGGAACTCCCCGGCGTCGGCGCACACGAGGATGTCCCCGCGGAGGTTCTTCCCCAACTGGTCGGGGTCGATGTCACAGCGGATGACGACCTGCTCAGCCCGGTCGTCGCGGACCCCGGGAGCCGTCTGCGCGCCGATCACCCCGCCCCACAGGTCGGAGTCGGCGAGTTCGGAGCCGACGACGATGAGCACATCGGCGGCAGCCGACTCGGCCTGGACGCTCGGGAAGCGGACATTCGATCCGAGCGAGAGCGGATGGTCCTCGGCGACGATGCCCTTCCCGTTGGCGGTCGTGACGACGGGAGCGTCGATCGCCTCGGCGAGGTCCTGGACCTCAGCGGCAGCCGAGCGCGCACCCCCGCCGGCGACGATGAGGGGACGGGCGGCGGTGCGGATCGCGTCGACGGCACGGGTGACGGCCTGGCGGTCGAGTTCGGGTCGCCTCGCCGGGATCGGCGCGGGCACACTGCCGTGCCAGTCGCCCTCGAGCACGTCGAGGGGGACCTCGATGTGGACGGGACCGGGACGGGATGACGCGAACAGCGCGAACGCCTCGGCGACGGCCTGGGCCGCACCTTCGGCGGTGCGGGTGCGCTGGGAGGACACGAGCAGGTGCGACAGCGCCCCGGAGGAGTCCTTCGTCTCGTGGAGCATTCCGATGTCGGCGCGTTCGAGCCCGGTGGGCACACCGGGGGAGAGGATGAGCATCGGGCGGGACTCCGCATACGCCGTCGCCGCCGCGGTGACGACGTTCGTCAGCCCCGGTCCCGAGGTCGTGATGACGACCCCGGGCTTGCCCGAGAGCAGGAAGTAGCCGTCGGCCCCGTAGCCGGCGCCCTGCTCGTGGCGGGGCGTGACCGCGCGGATCCCGAACTCCGGCAAGTGCCGGTAGAACTCGAGGTTGTGGGTGCCGGGGATCCCGAAGATCGTGTCGACATCGTGGGCGGCGAGTGCGGCGACGACGGCTCTGCCGCCGTTGCGGAAGCGATCGGCCTCAGGCACTGTGGACTCCTCCGCTCGGACCCGAGGGCTCGGTCATCCCGTTGGCGTCGGCCGCCCACAGGGAGAGGATCTCGTAGCCGGCATGGGCGGCGGCGATGCCGGTGATCTCCGCATGGTCGTAGGCGGGAGCGACCTCGACGATCTCCGCCCCGACGACGTTGAGCCCCTGCAGGCCGCGGATCGTGTTGAGCAGCTCACGGCTCGTCATGCCGCCGGCCTCGGGGGTGCCGGTGCCGGGGGCGGCCGCCGGGTCGAGGACGTCGATGTCGATCGAGAGGTAGACGGGGGCGTCGCCGAGGCGGCGTCGGATGCGGGCGACGACGTCCTGGACCGAGGTGAACTGGTAGTCGTCGCTGCGGATGATCTGGAAGCCGAGCACGTCGTCGTCCTCGAGGTCCTTCTTGCCGTAGAGGGGCCCGCGGATGCCGACGTGCATCGAGGCGGTGAGGTCGATGAGTCCCTCTTCGCTGGCGCGGCGGAACGGGGTGCCGTGCGTGTAGGGGGCGCCGAAGTACGTGTCCCACGTGTCGAGGTGGGCATCGAAGTGGAGGACGGCGATCCTGCCGTGGGTCTTGTGCAGCGAGCGCAGATTGGGCAGGGCCAGGGTGTGGTCGCCGCCGAGGGTGAGGACCTTCGCGCCGTCGGCGCGCAGGGCGTCGGCGTTCTCCTCGACCGTGGCGATCGCCTCTTCGATGTCGAAGGGGTTGACGCCGAGGTCACCGCAGTCGGCGACCTGCTGCCACGTGAACGGGTGGACGCCGGTGGCCTGGTTGTAGGGGCGCAGCAGCTTCGAGGACTGGCGGATATGGGCCGGTCCGAACCGGGCGCCGGGCCGGTAGCTGACTCCGGCGTCGAAGGGGATGCCGACGACCTTGACGTCGATCTTCTCGCCCGGCCGCTGGGCTTCGACCTCGTCGAGGCGCGGCAGGAGTCCGAAGGTCGGGGGTCCGGCGAAGCGCGGGGTCTGGCTGTAGTCGGCGGGGCCGAGGGGCTGAGACGGCATTGACTCTCCTTGCAGCGGGCACGACGCCGGGGAGACCGGCGCGGTTCGGGACTGATGTGCCATCAGCCTAGGACGTGTCATCCCGGTCACAGATATCCAGCTTGGACAGAAGCGACACCTCGGATGTCCACAGTGGATAGACTGGGCGTCATGGTCACCTTGGGACAGCTGTGGGCGCGGCGCGAACTCGCCCTCGAGATCGCCGTCGACCCGGTCGGAGCCCGGTCCCGGGAGGTCACGATCGTCCACTCCTCCGAGCTGCCGGAGGTCGACGAATGGCTGGCCGGGGGAGAGGTGCTCCTGACGATCGGCGTCGGCCAGGATCTCACCGCGGACTCCGCCGGCGACTACATCGCGAGACTCAAGCGAGTGGGCGTCCATGCCCTCGGCATCGGCCTGGGGCGCGACCTGCCGTCGGTGGAGCTGCCGCCCTCGCTCGTCGACCACGCCCGCGCTCACGACCTCGCGCTCTTCGGCGTGCCCGAACCCGTGCCGTTCGTCGCCGTCGTCGACGCGTTCACGCGGATGCGGGAGGAGGAGTCGAACCGTGAAGTCAGCCGGGCCGGGAGCGCGGGCCGGCGGTTCGCCACGGCGCTCGCGCGGCAGGGTCCGGCCGCGCTCGTCGCCGAGCTCTCCGCCGCCCTGGGCTCCGAGGTCCATTTCGTCTCCCCCACCGGCAGGGGGCTGACCGGGCAGAACGCGCCGGCCGATGTCCGTGCCGAACTCATCGCCGAGGCGGTCGGGACGTCACTGGCCCCGCGGTTGCTCCGTGCCGCCGGCGGTCGCTACGAGGCGGTGCCGATCGGCGACGACCGGGTCAGCGGGTGGATCCTCGCAGGGCGGGACGCGGCGGTGGCTTCGCGCACCCGGGGACTGCTGCTCGCGACCGCCGCCGCGCTCCTCGGCCTCTCGGTGATCGACCAGCCGCTGCGCCGCGGGGAGTCGACGCTGTTCTCGACGACCCTGTCGGCATCCGAGGCGCGCGCCGAATGGGTGCTGCGCACCGGCACCCCGGCGCTCTCGCGTGCCGAGTTCACGATCGTCGGCGGGGTCCGCGGGGACGTCGCCGAGCAGCTCTTCGGCGATCTCGGGGGCGGCACGCTCACCGCCCGGGCCGGGTCCATGATCGGCGTCCTCCACTCCGGCGATCCCCTCGTCGCCCGGGTCGCCGAGGTGACCGGGGTCGACCGGCTGTTCGTCAAGTCGCTGCCGCTGACGCAGGTCCATCACACGTGGACGGTGTGGCGGACCCAGAACGACACGGTGAACTCCGATGTCAGGGCCCTGCTGTCGGTGATCGACGAGGCGGCGGCGGTGCGCTTCGTCGATGAGGTCCTCGGTGCTCTGCTGGCCTCGCAGGACGGTCAGGACCTGCTGGTCACCCTGCGGTCGTTCATCGCCTCCGGCGGGGTCCGTGATGCCGTGGCCGCCGAACTCGGGATCCACCGGCACACGGTGCGGGCGCGGCTGCAGCGGATCGAACGGCTCCTCGGCCGCGACCTCTCCCGTCCCGACACGGTCCATGCCGTCGCGATCGCCCTCGAACTCGCGGAACTGTGAGCCCATAGCGTCGGTAGCTCGCGGCGCCGCGATCCCGCTATACCGGTAGGTCGCCGCGCCGCGATCCCGTGACGCTGGACCTGCAGCGCTCAGGCGAAGTGCGCGGCGCGGAAGTCCGCGGTGATCTCGAGGACCCGGTCGAGACCGGCGCGGTCGCCGATGCTGATGCGCACCCCGTCGCCGAGGTTGCGCACGGCCACCGCACGGGCGACGCTGGCCTCTTCGAAGGCGTCGGAGAGCTCGCCGAGCGGCAGCCAGACGAAGTTGCCCTGCGCCTCCGGCACGTCCCAGCCCTGGCCCCGCAGCTCGGCGGCGAACCAGTCCCTGAGCTCGGCGATCTCGGCTGCGCGGGCCATCACCTCGTCCCAGTGCTGCAGCGAGGTGAGGGCCGCCGCCTGGCTGAGGTCGGTGACGCCGAACGGGATGACGGCCTTGAGCAGACCGGCGATGATGCCGGGTGCGGCGACAGCGTATCCGACCCGCAGCCCGGCGAGGCCGTGGGCCTTGGAGAAGGTGCGCAGCAGGACGACGTTGGGGAAGTCGGCGACGAGGCCGAGCCCGTCGACGACGCCCTCGGCGGTCGCGAACTCCCAGTACGCCTCGTCGAGGGCGACGAGCACGCGATCGGGAACCTGGGCGAGGAACTCCCGGACCTCGGTCTCGCGCAGGGCGGGCCCGGTCGGATTGTTCGGGGAGCAGAGGATGATGAGCGTCGTCGCCTCGGTGATCGCCTCCGCCATCGCCGCGAGGTCGTGGGTGCCGTCGGGTCGCAGCGGCACCTCGACGCGGGTGGCTCCGGCGAGCCCCGTCGTCTGCGGGTACATCTCGAACGACGGCCACGGGTAGATCGCCTCGGTCGTCGCATCGGAGGTGATCTGCGTGAGGGCCACGAGGAGTTCGCTGGCACCGGTGGTGACGATGAGGTTGTCGACGCCCACGCCGAGGCGGTCGGCCAGGCCCGTGCGCAGTGCGGTGGCCGCGTCGTCGGGGTAGGAGGCGGGGGAGGACACGTGCTCGGCGATGGTCTGACTGACGGCCGGCAGCGGCGGGAGGTGATTCTCGTTCGAGGAGAGCTTGAGCGGTGCGAGCCCCGGGACCTCCTGCGGCTGGCGGCCGGGAATGTAGGGCGGGAAGGTCTCGAGGGCTGCTCGCAGATGCGGGAGGCGGGCAGGCTCGACGGAGGGCTCGGGAGTCGTCATGGACTCATGATGGCACACGCTCACCACGGCTTGTCGGGCGTCGTCCGTCCTCCGCTGCCGAACGGTCCCTGCTGCTGCTGTTCGCGGTTCGAATCCTCACCGCGCTGCCGCAGTTCGTCGCGCTTCTGCTCCTCCTCGGTCTGCTGGCCCGAGTCGCTGTTCTCCGACTGGTCCTCGCTGTCCTGGTCGTTCTGACCCTGATCGCCCTGGTCGGTCTGACCGTCCGAGCTGTCACCCTCGTTCTGCTGGTCATCGCCCTGCGAGTCCTGCGAATCGTCGCCGCCGGAGCTCTGATCCTGCGACTGGCCGCCGTCCTTCTTGTCCTGGACGCGTTCGGTGGCCTCGTCGCTCTTCTGCTGCGATTCGCTGTTGTCGGGGCGGCATTCGGCGGGCGCGTCGGCGAGCGTCTGCAGGGCCTGGTCGTAGAGTTCGCCGGACTTCTTCTCGTCCTGGTCGACGACCTGGTCGGCGAGCTTCTCGTAGACGTAGGACAGGTTGATGCGCACCGCGCACTCGTCGCGCGGCGGCGTGAGGTCGAGCGCGGTCTCGAGATCCTCCTGCGCCGGTTCGAAGCTGCCGACCGCGGCCTTCGCGGTGCCGCGGTTGAAGTAGCCGATGTGACGCTCGAGCGGACTGAGGGCGAGGAACGTCGTCGCGGCCCGCTCCGCCCCGGGAAAGTCGTTCGAGTCGTACCGGACCTGGGAGGAGGCCCCGAAGTAGACGATGGTCGCGATATAGGCGAAGACGAGGGTGAGCACGGTGCCGATGAGGAGATTGACCTTCGTCACCAGGCGCCGTCGCGTCCACAGACCCGTGATCCTGTTCATGACCGTCCTCCGTTCGCCGGCTCAGGCTGAGTGCGGGCAGGTGCGCCTCCGGCACCGGGATTGCCGGGACCCGCGCCGCCAGGACCCGCGCCACCGGGACCGCCCCAGCCGGTGCCGCCGGGTCCCGGACCACCCGGGTGCGGCGGTGCTGCGTGCGCCCGGCGACCGCCTCGGCGCGGGGGCATGACCGAGCGGACGCGGATGAGCTCGCGGACACCGAAGACCATCTCGACGGCGATCCACGCGAAGACGAGGATGAGCGGCACCCAGAAGTATTCGTCGACGGTGAGGCGGCCGTCCTTCTGCACGAGCCGCTGATCGTAGGTCGGAGCGGTGTAGGCCGAGGCCAGCGGTGTCGAGGCGTCGCGCAGGTGGTAGGGCAGGCCGAGGTCGGAGGCGATCTGCTGGAGGTTGCCCTCGTCGATCCGCGAGATCCCCGGATTGCCCTGGGCGTCGCGGATGTACTCCTCGGTGCCGCCCTGGTCGCCGCCCTGACCCGTGCCGTCGTGACCGCTGCCGCCGGGCCCGTAGCCGAAGGGCTGGGTCTCCTTCATCCGTCCGCCCTGGCTCGTGCCGTAGCCGAACACGGCGCCGCTGTCGATGCGGGAGGCGAAGGACGACCACGAATCGGGGCTGCCCTGCGCCGTCTGCTCGCCGTCGCCGAAGTAGAAGACGAGCGTCTGGTTGTCGGGACGGTCCTCGGCGTTCGCGCTCATCCGCTCCTCGAGCTCGTCGCCGGCCTCCGTGATCGACGACCCGTTCGAGTTCTGCGACATCTCGGGGGAGAGGACGTCGACGGCGGAGGCGAACGCGGCATGGTCGGTGGTCAGCGGCATCGCCGTCGAGGCCGTCGAGGCGAAGGTGATGATGCTCAGGCGCGCACCGGGCAGCTGCTCGGCGAGTTCGAGCATGTCCTCTTTGACGCCGTCGAGGCGGGTGCCGTCGCCGTCGTAGTCCTCCGCTGCCATCGACGTCGTCGTGTCGACGAGGAAGTAGGCGTCGGCGGCGGCCTCGTACTCCTCGGTCGTCGACTCGACGGGGAAGCCGGGCCGGGCGAGGGCGAGTCCGAGGAGGGCGACGACGCCGATGCGCGCGCCCCACTTCCACCGCGGACCGTCCCCGCGCACGAGCGGGATGATGCACAGGGCCAGGAGGATCGCGACGACGACGCCGACGCCGATCCAGCCGAAGAGCGGGTCGAAGATCATGAGCGCACCCTCCATGCGAGGACGAAGACGCCGATGAGCCCGAACACGGCGATCGCCAGCGGCACGGCGGGCATGTCGTGGACGATCGTGTACGAGCGTCCCGGCGTGTTCTCCGCCTCCTGGCTCTGGATCTCCGAGACGATCCTGTCGATCGTCGTCGCCGAGCCCATCTCGAACTGCTCGCCGCCGGTCCGGTCGGAGACCGAGCGCAGCTCCTGGGTCTGGGTCGTCGCGAGGATCGAGGGCGGGGAGAGGCTGTAGACGCGAACGCCGGCGTCGATGGCGATCGTCGTCGCCTCGTCGAGTTCGAAGAGGGGTTCGCCGGCGAGCATGTTGTCGGTGGCGAAGACGATCGAGCGGGAGCGGTCCTCGTCCTTGCGGTCGAAGTTGTCGATGCAGGACACGAGGCCGTCGCCGATGAGCGAGGATCCGCCGATGTTCGGCGGCGAGGTCGACCACGAGTAGTCGGTGCCCTCCGATCCCCAGGTCCGGAAGCCCTCTTCGGCCTCCTCGAGGTAGTTCTGCACCATGTCGTAGTCGTCGGTGAGCGGGAACGCCGAGACCGCGGTCGCGTTGAACACCGTCATCCCGATGCGCTCGCCATCGAAGCGGTCGACGAGCTGCTGGTAGGCGGCGAGCAGATCCGCGTCATAGCCGAGCATCGACCCGGACACGTCGAGGCAGAGCATGACGTCGCGCAGCTTCTTCTCGGGGTTGACCGTCTCGACCCACGCCGGACGCGCCACCCCGGCCAGCGCGCCGAGTCCGGTGATGGCGATGACCCCGAGGAACGCGGCCGTGGTGAGGAACTTCCGGCGCATCGCCCGGCGGAAGCCGGGCAGCTGCGTCATCCGGCCGCTGTGGGCGACGGCGAGGGAGGACTCGGTGCGCCGTGGACGGCGGAAGACGAAGACGGCGATGCCGGCGAGGACGAGGAGGCCCAGCGCCAGCCACCAGAGCATCAGGACCATCGCGCCACCAGCTTCCTCGCCTCGGCGATCTGCGGGCTGAGGTCCGTCGCCTCGTCCTCGGCGAACTCGGCTTCGTAGAGGCCCCAGAGGGAATCGGCGAGGTCGTCGAGCCCGGCGACCGCGGCGTCACGGTAGGTGAGGTGCTCGGCTTTGACGCCCCACGCGTCGCGGGCGAACTCGCGGACGATCTTCGCCAGCTCCTTCGCGCCCTCCCGCACATCCGTCCTGCCCGCGGCGAGGTCGGATTCGACGGCGGAGATCCGCGACATGTACGTGCTGCGCACGGGGATGGGGATCCGCGACGGCTTCTGGACTCCGGCACCGGAGGCCGCGCGCAGCAGCGGGGCGGAGAAGTTGATGAGCGCCGCGAGCAGCACGACGGCGGCGGCGACGTACCACCACACCGAGATCTGCAGCGGACCGATGAGTTCAGCGGGACCCACGACGATGCCTCCAGAGCAGTGCGTGCAGATTGCCGAGGGCCTGCTCGGGGTCGGCGACCTCGGTGTGGGAGATGCCGAGCTTCGTGAGCAGGTCGAGACGCTGGCGCCGGCGGGCCGCCTCGGCGGCGACGAACTCCCCGCGCACCTTCGGATCGGACATCACCGAGATCGGCAGCCCCACCTCGGCGCGGGCGACGTCATAGGGCGCCGAGGCGGTCGCGAGCTCCGCGAGATCGGCGTCGGTGATCGTGATCCACAGCATCTCGTGCTGGGCGCGCAGGCGCTTGATCGTCGCCTCCTCCTCAGGTCCGAGCGGGGCCTGGTCGGAGATGACGACGACGAGCATGCGATGGGTGATGTGGTCGGCGATCCACTTGAGCTGGGTGTTGATCGACCCGTCGACCGCGGTGCCGGACTCGGCGAGGATCTGCTGGAGGAGATTCTCGAGGTGGGCCTCGCTGCCCTTGCGAGGCGAGGCGATGGTCTGCTCGGCGTTGCCGTGGATGAGCATGACGTCGTCGCCGTGGCGCACCGCGAGGTAGCCGGTCATCCCCGCCATGAGGATCGCGAGGTGCCGTTTGTCCGCGCCCGCCGAGGTGATCGCGTCGAAACCGCGCGAGGAGTCGACGACGAGGGCGAGGATGTGGCGGCGGTGGGCGACGTAGCGCTTGACGAGCGGATCGGCGTGGCGGGCGGTGGCCTTCCAGTCGATGTCGCGGATCTCATCGCCGGGGATGTAGTCGCGCAGGTCGTCGAAGTCGAGGCTGTGGCCGTGGAAGACCGACGAGTAGTCGCCGTCGAGGAGTCTGCGCGTGCGCCGGTGGGCGTGGATGGTCATCCGCGCCTTGATCCGATTGAGCAGAGCCGTCATGTCGTCACCGGGTCACGGGGTCGGCACGGCCATGAGGAGGGCATCGACGACCTGGGCGCTCGTGATGTTCTCCGCCGCGGCTTCGAAGTTGAGCTGGATGCGATGGGCGAGGACGCGGTGGGCGAGGTCCTTGATGTCCTCGGGGATGACGTAGTTGCGGCCCCGGATCATCGCGAGCGCCCGGCCGGCGTTGGTGAACGCGATCGAGGCGCGGGGGCTCGCACCGTACTCGATGTAGGGGGCGAGCCGGCCGAGGTACTTCTGCGTGTTCCGCGTCGCGTGGACGAGTTCGACGAGGTAACGGGTGATCGACGGGTCGATGTAGATGGTGCGGGCGTAGCGCTGCATCGTCATCACGTCCTCGAGCGTGCAGCTCGCTGCGGGCACCGAGTCCTTGTCGAAGACTCCGGAGTCGAGCCGGGAGAGGATCTCGACCTCCTCGTTGGGGCTGGGATGGGTGAGGAGGTCCTTGATCATGAACCGGTCGAGCTGCGCTTCGGGCAGCTGGTACGTGCCCTCCTGCTCGATGGGGTTCTGCGTGGCCATGACGAGGAAGGGCTTGGGCAGGTCGAAGCGCTGCCCGCCGATCGTCGTCTGCCGCTCCTGCATCGCCTCGAGCATCGCCGACTGTGTCTTCGCCGAGGACCGGTTGATCTCATCGAGGAGGACGATGTTGGCGTGCACCGGTCCGAGCACCGTGTTGAACGAGCCTTCGCGGGCGTTGTAGATCTGCGAGCCGATGATGTCGGCCGGCAGCAGGTCGGGGGTGCACTGGATGCGGGAGAACTTCCCGTCCACGGCGTTGGCCAGAGCCGCCGCCGCGGTCGTCTTCGCGAGACCGGGGACGCTCTCGAGGAGGAGGTGCCCGCCGGAGAGGAGACCGATGAGGAGGGATTCGCGCAGTCGCTGCTGGCCGACGACGAAGTGGTCAAGATAGGACTCGAGTCCGCTGAGGAGGGATTTGGCGTGCGCGATCTCCTGCGTGTTGGCCGTTGCCGTTGCCGTCATGCGTCTTCAGGCCCTCTCGGTGTCGTCGTGGTGCGGCGGCCGGTGCTGTGATGGCCGTCTCCACAAGGATATGGGCCGACCCTGACATGTGACTGGGTGAATCCGTGTCAGTACCGACACATAGTGTGGACACGTGGGAACAGAGGAATCGCCGAGGCGGTCGCCCGGTTGGCAGGGTCCGTCGGCTCGGTGGTCGGCTACCACGGAAAGGGGTGGTCAGAGGGGTGGAACCGATCACGTCGCGGTCGAATCCGACACGCCGAACGACATGCCCACAGGGAGGAATTTTTCCTGTGGACGACGGTGGATAACCTCGGGCCGGCGCGGTCGGGATCTCGGCGGAATCCGCGGTGTCGCCCGTGTCCGCGCAGGTGACCGAACTACACAGGTGTCGTTCACACCCTGTGGACGACTGTGGAGGGCTGAGAACACACCTTGTGGATGGTGTAAATGACACTGGTGTAACACTGGATATAGGGGTAGGGTTTTACCCGAACACAACATCTAGTGGTCACAGCCGGTCCCCTTCACCGTGATCCCTCCCACGTCGGGAGGCCGCGGAAACGGCGTGGCCGACCGTGGGAAACCCAAGCCGCAGCACAGAATCGAGGAGTCATCATGATCACCGTGTACACCAAGCCCGCTTGTGTCCAGTGCAACGCCACCTACCGCGCGCTCGATGCCAAGGGCCTGAAGTACACCTCGGTCGATCTCAGCGTCGATGAGAACGCCCTCGACGTCGTCAAGGCCATGGGCTACATGCAGGCTCCGGTCGTCGTCACCGACAACGACCACTGGTCGGGATTCCGTCCGGACAAGATCGCCGCCCTGGCCGGCCAGCAGACGACGGCGACCGTCGTGGCCTGAGATGCTCCTGGTCTACTACTCCAGCAGCTCCGAGTACACCCACCGCTTCGTCGGAAAACTCGATCATCCCGCCCGCCGTCTGCCCCTGCTGACGAAGGACGAGACGCTGCTGGTCGATGAGCCGTTCGTGCTCGTCACCCCCACCTACGGGGCCGGTCCCAACCGCGGGGCCGTCCCCAAGCAGGTGGTCAAGTTCCTCAATATCGAATCGAATCGCCGGCACCTCGTCGGCGTGATCGGCGCCGGAAACACGAACTTCGGCGCAGAATACTGCCGCGCGGCGCACAAGATCGCCGTGAAATGCCAAGTGCCCGTGCTCTATCGGGTCGAACTCCTCGGGACCCCCGAGGACGTCGCAGCTGTGAATCAAGGATTGGACAAACTGTGCGTGAGCTCGCTGAAGACCGCAATGTAGAGGACATCATCCGCGAAGAGACGGATCTCGACTACCATGCGCTCAACGCCATGCTGAACCTCTATGACGTGGATGGGCGGATCCAGTTCGAGCGCGACAAGCAGGCCGCTCGCCAGTACTTCCTCCAGCACGTCAACAACAACACCGTCTTCTTCCACGACCTCAAGGAGAAGCTCGACTACCTCGTCGAGAAGGACTACTACGAGCCCGAGGTCCTCGAGCAGTACTCGTTCGAGTTCATCGAAGCCCTGTCGAAGCGCGCGTATGCGCAGAAGTTCCGCTTCCAGACGTTCCTCGGCGCGTTCAAGTTCTACACCTCGTACACGCTCAAGACCTTCGACGGCAAGCGCTACCTCGAGCGCTTCGAGGACCGCGTCGTCATGGTCGCGCTCTTCCTCGCCCGCGGGGACGAGACGCTCGCCGAACAGCTCGTCGACGAGATCATCACCGGCCGCTTCCAGCCGGCGACCCCGACGTTCCTCAACGCCGGGAAGAAGCAGCGCGGCGAACTCGTCTCGTGCTTCCTCCTGCGCATCGAGGACAACATGGAGTCGATCGGCCGCTCGATCAACTCCGCCCTGCAGCTGTCCAAGCGCGGCGGCGGCGTGGCCTTCAGCCTGACGAACATCCGCGAGTCCGGTGCGCCGATCAAGAAGATCGAGAACCAGTCCTCGGGCGTCATCCCCGTGATGAAGCTCCTCGAGGACTCCTTCTCCTACGCCAACCAGCTCGGTGCGCGTCAGGGCGCCGGTGCCGTCTACATCCACGCGCACCACCCCGACATCTACAGCTTCCTCGACACGAAGCGGGAGAACGCGGACGAGAAGATCCGCATCAAGACCCTCTCGCTCGGCGTCGTCATCCCCGACATCACGTTCGAACTCGCGAAGCGCAACGAGGACATGTACCTCTTCAGCCCCTACGACGTCGAACGCGTCTATGGGGTGCCGTTCTCCGACATCGACGTCACCGACAAGTACGAGGAGATGGTCGACAACGCGTCGATCCGGAAGAAGAAGATCAACGCGCGTGAGTTCTTCCAGACGCTCGCGGAGATCCAGTTCGAGTCCGGCTACCCGTACATCATGTTCGAGGACACGGTGAACCGGGCGAACCCGATCGACGGCAAGATCATCATGTCCAACCTCTGCTCGGAGATCCTCCAGGTCTCCGAACCGAGCCAGTACGACGAGGACCTGGGCTACGACGTCGTCGGCAAGGACATCTCGTGCAACCTCGGCTCGCTCAACATCGCCCTGACGATGGACTCCGACGACTTCGGCCGGACCGTCGAGACCGCGATCCGCGGCCTCACCGCCGTCGCCGAGACCTCCGATATCCAGTCGGTGCCGTCGATCGCCCGCGGCAACGACATGTCGCATGCAATCGGGCTGGGGCAGATGAACCTCCACGGCTACCTCGCCCGTGAGCACGTCTACTACGGATCGGACGAGGGGCTCGACTTCACGAACATGTACTTCTACACCGTCGCCTACCACTGCGTGCGGGCGTCGATGGAGATCGCGAAGGAGCGCGGACGCACGTTCGCCGGCTTCGAGCGCTCGAAGTACGCGACGGGCGAGTACTTCGACAAGTACACCGAGGAGGTCTGGCAGCCGCGCACCGCGCGGGTCGCCGAGCTCTTCGCCGAGGCGGGCGTCCACATTCCCACGCAGGACGACTGGCGCGAGCTCAAGGCCGCGGTCGCCGAGCACGGGATCTACAACCAGAACCTCCAGGCCGTGCCCCCGACGGGATCGATCTCCTACATCAACAACTCGACCTCGTCGATCCACCCGGTGGCCTCGAAGATCGAGATCCGCAAGGAGGGCAAGATCGGGCGGGTGTACTACCCGGCGCCCTTCATGGACAACGACAACCTCGAGTACTACCAGGACGCGTACGAGATCGGCTACGAGAAGATCATCGACACGTATGCCGAGGCGACGAAGCACGTCGATCAGGGCCTGTCGCTGACGCTGTTCTTCATGGACACGGCGACGACGCGCGACATCAACAAGGCGCAGATCTACGCGTGGCGCAAGGGGATCAAGACGATCTACTACATCCGCCTCCGCCAGCTCGCGCTGCAGGGCACCGAGGTCGACGGCTGCGTCTCCTGCATGCTGTGACCGTGTGACATCCGCTGGTGTGCCGCGGGTCGGCTGACGCCGACTCCGCGGCACCTCGCACCACCTTTCGAAGACAGAGAGAAGATCGCGTTGGAAAACCTGACCCTGGCCTCGCACGTCGATGCCATCAACTGGAACCGCGTCGTCGACCCGGTCGATGACGATGTCTGGGATCGCCTCACCGGCAATTTCTGGCTGCCCGAGAAGGTGCCGCTGAGCAATGACGTCCCCTCGTGGGCGACGCTGACCGAGGAGGAGAAGACGCTGACGATGCGCGTCTTCACCGGTCTCACCCTGCTCGACACCATCCAGGGCACCGTCGGTGCGATCTCGCTCATCCCCGATGCGGTCACCCCGCACGAGGAGGCGGTGCTGACGAACATCGCGTTCATGGAGAGCGTGCATGCGAAGTCGTACTCGTCGATCTTCTCGACCCTGACCTCGACGAAGCAGATCGACGAGGCGTTCCGCTGGTCGCGGGAGAACACGTACCTGCAGCAGAAGGCCGACATCATCCTCAGCTACTACCGCGGGGATGATCCGCTCAAGCGGAAGGTCGCCTCGACGCTGCTCGAGTCGTTCCTCTTCTACTCCGGCTTCTACCTGCCGATGTACTGGTCCTCGCACGCGAAGCTGACGAACACCGCCGACCTCATCCGCCTCATCATCCGCGACGAGGCCGTGCACGGCTACTACATCGGCTACAAGTACCAGAAGGGTCTCGAGCAGGAGTCCGCTGAGCGCCGTCAGGAGCTCAAGGACTACACGATGAACCTCCTCTTCGAGCTCTACGAGAACGAGGTCTCCTACACCCACGAGCTCTACGACTCGGTGGGGCTGGCCGAGGACTGCAAGAAGTTCCTCCACTACAACGCCAACAAGGCGCTGATGAACCTCGGCTACGAGGCGATGTTCCCCAAGGAGGTCACGGACGTCAACCCGGCGATCCTCGCGGCGCTCTCGCCTAACAGCGACGAGAACCACGACTTCTTCTCCGGCTCGGGTTCGTCCTACGTCATCGGCAAGGCCGAGAACACCCAGGACGAGGACTGGGACTTCTGAGTCTCTGATCATCACCGGCGGCCCGTGGCGAGCGACTCTGCTCGCGGCGGGCCGCTGCCGCATTCACACGAGGGAGTGCGTCGCTGCGCGGACCGCGCCGGGCACCGTCGACAGGGCGTCCCGGCTACGGCGTGCCGACGTTGCCCGGCGGAATCCGAGACGATACCCTCAGAGGGTATTCAGGCAATCGGCGGGAGGAGGGCGCGATGCAGGATCGTCGACGCACCCGACCTCAGCTCGCCGGAGCGATCCTCAACCTCGTCGCCGCGGTCGCCGCTGTCATCGGCATCGTCGTGCTCCCCATCAGCATGGGGATGAGCATGGAACCCAGTGCCTCGATGGGCATGTCGCATGCATCCCCGATGGGCGCTTCGTCGACGAACGGGGATGGCACTGAGTCACCTGCGGCGATGGGCCACAGCGCGGACTCGATGGCGATGGACGCCATGCCTGCCCACGGTGAACCGCCCGCGGGCGAGGCCCCCGACAGTGACCCCGGCGTGGCGGCCGATGACGACGCCGCCTCCGGCCAGTGCACCGGTTCGGGATGCGGTGACAGTGTGATGGTCTGCGCACTCGCGACGATGTGCATCGTCGGCGTCGTCCTGCTCATCATCGCCCTGCGGATGCTGCGGCGCACCGCGATTCTGCTTCCCCGCGCCGGCCTGTGGCACTGCGCCACCCCCTTCGTACCGAACCCGGCACCTGGGCACGCCCGCGCGCCGAGTATCACCGACCTCTGCATCAGTCGCACGTAGGCCGGCGTCCCCGCATCGAGGCTTCTCGATGCATCAGCCGACCGATGAACTCGGCCCATTCGCGCCAGTCCCCGACCAGCCGAAACCGTGATCGCACACGACTGCGACCACGGCTGACCTGAGCGCGCGCAACCTGCGCCCCGCTGGGCACCACGGACCTGAGCGCCCTCAGACGCTCTTTCCTGGAACGAAGGCATGCGCGGAATGGGCTTGCGAACGAAAGCAGAGCACACACCGTGAACCACTCATCAGAGAACACCACCGAACGCCGCTTCGACGGACTGCCGACCAGTCCATCGCTCACGGAAGCGACCCCGACAACCCCCGAGCACGTCCACCCCGCACGCCCGTCACGCCGTCCCGGCCGCCGCAGCTTCCTCGTCGGATCGCTGAGCGTGCTCGCCCTGGCCGCATGCACCCCGCGGGGAGAAGGAGCCTTCCTCATGCCCGACTCCCAACGCGTCGCCGACGTCGAGGACGACCGTGAGACGACGGGAAAGACAGTGGAGGTCGCCCTCACGGCGGCCGCCTCGGCGCTCAAGCTCGGCACGACCACCGCACAGACGTGGAGCTACGGGGAGATCCCCGCCCCGGTCATCCGGATGAGCCGGGGAGACCGGCTCAAAGCCACACTCACCAACGACCTCACCGAGGACACGACGATCCACTGGCACGGTCTCGCGCTGCGCAACGACATGGACGGCGTGCCGATGCTCACCCAGGACCCCGTCGCCCCCGGTCAGTCGTTCACCTACGACTTCATCGCCCCCGACCCGGGCACGTACTGGTTCCACCCGCACGTCGGCGCGCAGATCGACCGCGGCCTCTATGGCGCGCTCATCGTCGACGACCCCGACGAACAGCTCGAGTACGACGACGAGTGGGTGATCATCCTCGACGACTGGCTCGACGGAGTGACCGCGACTCCCGCCGAGGTGCTCACCGAACTCCGGCAGGGCATGGGCGGTTCGAGCTCCAGTTCGGGCGACATGGGCGGCATGGACCACGGGAACATGGGCGGCTCAGACTCAGGCGACATGAGCGGCATGGGCGGGATGGACCACAGCGGCATGGGCGGGCCGATGCGGATGGGCAACATGCTCATGGGCGCCGCCTCGGACGTCCTCGGCGGCGACGCCGGCGACGTCTACTACCCCACGTACCTCATCAACGGTCGGCCCGCCGACGACCCAGCGACCTTCGAGGCCAAGCCGGGCGCGAAGGTGAGGCTGCGGATCATCAACGCCGGTGGCGACACCGCGTTCCGCCTCGCCCTGACCGGGCACTCGCTCACGGTCACCCACACCGACGGCTTCCCCGTCGACGGGAAGGCCGCCGAGACGCAGTCGCTCCTCCTCGGCATGGGGGAGCGCTATGACGCAGTCGTGACGCTGGGCGACGGCGTGTTCGCTCTTGTCGCCGAGGCGGAGGGCAAGCAGGAGCGCGTCCACGCCGTCGTCCGCACGGGGTCCGGCGAGGCGCCGCCGACCGACGGGAACGTCGCGGAACTTGCGGCCGCACCTCTGTCCGCCGAGGCGCTGAAAGCCCGCAGCGATGTCGCCCTGCCGGCCAAGTCCGCCGACCGGGAGCTCACCCTACGGCTGACCGGGTCGATGGCCGCCTACGACTGGGCGTTCGACGAGACGCCGTATGACCACGAGAAGCCGATGGACACTGCGCAGGCGGTCGCCGAGGGGGAGCGGGTGCGCCTCTCCTTCGTCAACGAGACGGACATGTGGCATCCCCTCCACCTCCACGGGCACACGTTCCAGCTCACCGGCGGGGGACCGCGCAAGGACACGGCGATCGTCCTGCCGGGAAAGACGCTGACCGTGGAGTTCGATGCGAACAATCCGGGCCGGTGGCTCACGCACTGCCACAACATCTACCACGGTGAGGCCGGGATGATGAGCGTCATCGCCTACGAGGAGTGAGTGCTGAGTGGGGGCGGTCGTCCTTGACATGCGCACCCACACGATTACCATCACGAGTACCCGCCGTCGCTGCGTTCTGCGGCGGCGCGGCCGTGGCCCCGCACCGAGGAGGAGATCGTGAGTACGGATCCGTCGCTGAGCGAAGTGCCCGAAGCCGATCGGGAGGAGCAGTCCGAGGACATCGAGTCCACCGAGGTCCTCACCGGTGAGGATGCCGAACCGACGGGGTCGGCACCTGCTGTCGTCGAGGCCGATATCGCCGATGTGGCCGAGCAGTCGATCGACGTCGGCTTCGACGACGAGGACCACCCGCAGTCCTGAGCTGCTGACCGCAGGCAGGTGGCGCGCATCTGCCTGCGGTCACCCGCCTCGGCGGGCTGTGCTGCGGACCTCGCGCGCAGTGGCGACATCGTCGACGATGACGGCGATGTGGCGCACGCTCGTGATGAGTGCGCCGTAGAGCGGCCACGCTGTCTTCGGCAGGTCGTCGCCATCGGCGATCCCGACCGACAGCGCGTCGAGGCGATCATGGATCGAGTCCACGCCGATGTCCGGGTCGGCGATCGCGGTGCCGGCCGCACGGACGATGTCCGCCCATTCGGTGCGGAACCGATCATCCCATCTGCTGTCGTCATAGGTGGCCGCCTCCAAGGTGCGGGTGAGGTGGCGCAGGTGGGAGACGCCTTCGTCGAGGCGCCGGAGGATGTTCTCGGGACTGAGCTCCTCCTCGACGGCGTCTGCGTCGCGACTGCGGAGCACCGCACGGCGCAGGGATCGCAGCCGCGGACGCGGGTTGGCCTGGCGACTCTCGTTGGCCAGGTTGACCGTCTGCCACGCTGCGTCGAGATCTCTGCTCATCGCTTCGGTCTCGACGAACCAGACGTGCGCGCGGTCGGTGTCCCACGAGGTCGAGAACTCGTCGCTCATGTTCGTCAGCACCTCGCCGATCCGGCGGTTGATGCCGTCGATGTGGATAGCCGCCTGCTCATCGCGCAGCGGTGGGACGATGAGTAGATTGACGGCCACGCCCACCCCGACGCCCAGTGCAAGCTCGATGAGGCGTTCGTCGAGGAACGGCTGCTGACTGCCGAACCCGCTGCCGAGGACGAAGATCGCCGTCGTCGCAATCGCGATGCCCTCATCCCTGATCCACGGGACGCGGGCGAGGACGACCCCGGCGAGCATTGCGAAGCCGAAGGTCCAGAGGCTCACGCCGAGGAAGTGGCCGACGACGAAGGACAGGGCGACACCGGCGACGGAGGCGACCATGGTCTGCGCCCCACGGGCGAGTGTCCGATGGATCGTGGCATGGACGGTGAGCAGAGCCGCCCACGGGGCGAGGAACGGCATCTGCGAGTCGAGCACCCACACCGACAGCCACCAGCCGAGGGTCGCAGCGATCACCGTCTTGGCGATCTGGAGCATATCGGTGACGACCTCGGGCCGACGGAAGAACTCGATGATGCCGCTGGGAGGTGAGGTCATAAACGGAGGCCGCCTCGCTTTCGCGCAGTGTTCGGGGTCGGCGCAGCGCAGGCCAGCACTGCTGGTCAGCACCGCGGTCTGCTGCACGGTCAGCACCGCGGTCTGCTGCACGGTCAGCACCGCGGTCAGCGGTACGGGCCGGGGCCGGCTGCGGTCCACCTCGGCGGGCTTCCGGCACCGTGCGAAAGCCCGCCGTGAGGATGCGCCGAAAACAAGGTAACTTACTTATAATCGGGAACGCAAGCAGACAGAAGCGCCCGGCTTG
>NZ_BAAAMB010000008.1:199936-243098 GCF_039528855.1 Brevibacterium sanguinis
GCCGGGCGCTCAGGTGAAGCCCGTCGGGTCAGTGCTGCGTCAAACCCGGCAGCACAGACCCTGTCGCGGGCTCACCGGGGACATCTCTCAGGCGGCCAGCGGCGTGGTCTCACGCAGCGACGACCCCGTGAAGAGCACGGTGCGACCGGTCGAGTCACTGATCGTGACCTCTCCGTCCGCGGTGCTGATCTCCGGGTCGATGAGGCCGGCGTGCTCGACGGCACGCTGCACCCACTGTGGGAACTCAGTCATGGGTTCCATTCCTTTCTCTCGTCGGCGAACGGACATGCGTCGACGCATGCCGTTTCGCCAGGTGGTCTGCGGTGGCGACGGGGGAGTCGCCTGACCTCACAGGACGTCGACGACGAAGTGGCCTGTGGGAGGTCGCCGTGATCTGGGTCAGTCCCTCACGGTGGGGGAGATGCGCTGAGACAAGACACGATGTCAGTCGGCTGGAGCGGATCCGGCGGCCGTCTTGAGCGGCCTGCCGTCGCTGCCCGATCGGTCGATGCACTCCGATGAACTGGGCCGATGACGTCAGCGCAAGAGATAACCATAACGCGGCGCGGGCGGCGAAGTCAAAACGGCGGCGGCGCCGGGCCGAAGCGGCGGCAGAACGGGCGCCCGTGGAGCCCGCACGACCGCTCCCATCACTGCGTGCGGTGGCGCTTGCGCAGCCGGAACCAGAGCAGGCCCGCGAGCCCGAGGATGATGACGCCCCCGCCGAGGAGGCCGAGCGGCAGCAGGTCGACGCCCCCGGTCGCCGAGGCCGAGGAATCGCTCGCCGCGCCGGCGTCGTCCGCCTGGCTGTCGGAGCTGTCTCCCGCATCGCTGCCGCTGCCCGAGGCGGTGGCCGTCGGCGTCGGGGCGGCAGCGGCGCCGACGGGAACCGTCGCCACGGTCTCCGGAGACGTCTGCGCGAAGTCCCATTCGAGGAGGTCGACGGCGGCCTGACGCGAATTGTTCTCCGCTCCGAGGAGTGCTGAGACGACGCGCTTGCCGTCGCGTTCGGCGACGGCGATGTAGGAGCCCTTCGCCGTCGTCGTGTACCCGTTCTTCAGCCCGAGCCCGCCCTCGACGTTGCCGACGATCTGCGTGTGGTTCTGGATCTCGTAGCCCTTGAACTTCTCCTTCGTCTCCGGGTTCGTGCCTCCCGGGAACGAGTACGTCGTCGTCCCGATGATCTCCATGAGCGTCGGATTCTCCGTCACCGCGTACGCGAGCTTCGCCATGTCGGCGACGGTCGTGTACTGGTTCGGGTCGTCGAGGCCGGAGGTGTTCATCGCATTCGTGTTCGTCATGCCGAGCGACTTCGCCTTCGCGTTCATCAGGGCGACGGCCTTCTCCTGGCCCCCAGCGGCACGGCCGAGGGCGTTCGCGGCATCGTTGGCGCTCGACATGAGCATCGCGTGGAAGAGCGTGTCGACGGTGTAGTCGTTCTTCTGCATGAGACCGACCTTCGTCCCGTCGATCTCCATGTCCTCGAACTCCGCTTCGACCTTCTGCTCGGGGTCATCGAGGACGTCGATGAGCGCGAGCGCGGTGAGCAGCTTGATCGTCGAGGCCGGCGCGTGCTTGACGTCGATGTTCTCCGCGACCTGGAGCTCACCGGTGTCGAGGTCGCCGACGAGCCATGATGTGCCGATCGGCTGGGGCGGCTGCGCGCCATCGCCGAGGTTGTCCGGGCTCACGTAGATCTTCTCGGTCGGCTCGGGTGCGGCCTGGGCAGTGCCGGGGAAGAGGACGAGCGAGGCGACGACGAGGAGGAGCGCGAGTGCGGCCGCGGCCGCGGTGCGCAGGTGAGCCAGCGCCGAGGAAGGAGACGAGGACGGAGAACGCATGCGCACCAGTGTACGGATCCCGGGCGTCGCGGATCCTCAGACTCCGTGACCGGGAGGAGAACTCCGGGACGACGAAGGCGGCCGCACACGGTGAAGTGCACGGCCGCCTCGGCGCTGCTGGGGTCAGGTCGACCTCAGCGCGGACTCAGAATGCGCGCTGGAGGATCGCCTGCTTGACCTCGGCGATCGCCTTGGTGATCTCGATGCCGCGGGGGCAGGCATCGGTGCAGTTGAACGTCGTGCGGCAGCGCCACACGCCTTCCTTGTCGTTGAGGATCTCAAGCCGCATGTCCCCGCCCTCGTCACGCGAGTCGAAGATGAAGCGGTGCGCGTTGACGATGGCCGCGGGACCGAAGTACTGCCCGTCGGTCCAGAACACGGGGCACGACGAGGTGCACGAGGCGCAGAGGATGCACTTCGTCGTGTCGTCGAAGGCCTCGCGCTGTTCGGAGGACTGCAGGCGCTCACGGGTGGGCTCGTGTCCGCTCGTGATGAGGAACGGCATGATCTCCCGGTACGACTGGAAGAAGGGCTCCATGTCGACGATGAGGTCCTTCTCCAGCGGCAGGCCCTTGATCGCCTCGACGGTGATCGGCTTGGACGTGTCGAGGTCCTTGAGCAGGGTCTTGCAGGCCAGGCGGTTGCGGCCGTTGATGCGCATCGCATCGGAGCCGCAGACGCCGTGGGCGCACGAGCGACGGAAGGTCAGCGAACCGTCGATGTCCCACTTGATCTTGTGGAGGGCATCGAGCACGCGGTCCGTGCCGTACATCGTGACGTTGTACTCCTCCCAGTGCGGTGCCTCGTCCGTCTCCGGGTCGAAGCGCGCGATGCGGAAGGTGCAGTCGAAGGACGGGATCTCCCCGCCCTCACCGCTCAGGTGCGAGGGCAGGTCGACCTTCGATGCCGGCTCCGGGGTTTCGGTATCGGTGCTCATCAGTACTTACGCTCCATCGGCTGGTAACGGGTGACGACGACGGGCTTGGTCTCCAGGCGCATGCCCGGGACTCCCTCGGCCTCCGAATCCGGGTCGAGGTAGGTCATCGTGTGGTGCATGAAGCCCTCGTCGTCGCGGTTCGGGAAGTCCTCGCGGAAGTGTCCGCCGCGGGACTCCTTGCGGTGGATGGCCGCGACGGTGATGACCTCGGCGAGTTCGAGCAGGAAGCCGAGCTCGACGGCCTCGAGGAGGTCGAGGTTGTAGCGCTTGCCGCGGTCCTGGATGCCGACGTTGTCGTAGCGCTCACGCAGCTTCTCGATCTCCGCGAGAGCCGCACGCAGCGTCTCGTCGGTGCGGAACACCTGAACGTTGGCGTCCATGATCTCCTGCAGGTCCTTGCGGATCGCGCCGATGCGCTCGGGCCCGTCGGAGTTGCGCAGGCGCTCGAGGACGGCGACCGTGTCGGCCTGCGAGTCCTCGGGCAGCTCGATGACCTCGGCGCGGTTGGCGTATTCGGCGGCGGCGATGCCCGCGCGCTTGCCGAAGACGTTGATGTCGAGCAGCGAGTTCGTGCCGAGGCGGTTCGAGCCGTGGACGGACACGCACGCGCACTCACCGGCCGCGAAGAGGCCGGGGATGACGGTGTCGTTGTCGGCGAGCACCTCGGACTCGATGTTCGTCGGGATGCCGCCCATCGCGTAGTGCGCGGTCGGGAACACCGGCACCGGCTCCGTGTAGGGCTCGACACCGAGGTAGGTGCGGGCGAACTCGGTGATGTCGGGCAGCTTCTCGTCGATGTGCTTGGGCTCGAGGTGGGTGAGATCGAGGAGGACGTAGTCCTTGTTCGGTCCCGCACCGCGGCCTTCGCGGACCTCGTTGGCCATCGACCGGGCGACGATGTCACGCGGGGCGAGGTCCTTGATCGTCGGGGCGTAGCGCTCCATGAAGCGCTCACCCTCGGAGTTGCGCAGGATCGCGCCCTCGCCGCGGGCCGCCTCGGAGAGGAGGATGCCGAGTCCGGCGAGGCCCGTGGGATGGAACTGGAAGAACTCCATGTCCTCGAGCGGGATGCCGCGGTTGTACGTCACGGCCATACCGTCGCCGGTCAGGGTGTGGGCGTTCGACGTGGTCTTGAAGACCTTGCCGACGCCGCCGGTCGCGAAGACGACCGACTTCGCCTGGAAGACGTGGATCTCGCCGGTGGCGAGTTCGTAGGCGACGACGCCGGCGGGGCGGCGCTCACCGTCGACCTCGGTCATGACGAGGTCGAGGACGTAGAACTCGTTGTAGAACTCGACGCCGTGCTTGACGCAGTTCTGGTAGAGGGTCTGGAGGATCATGTGGCCGGTGCGGTCGGCCGCGTAGCACGAGCGGCGCACCGGCGCCTTGCCGTGGTCGCGGGTGTGACCGCCGAAGCGGCGCTGGTCGATCTTGCCCTCGGGCGTGCGGTTGAACGGCAGCCCCATCTTCTCGAGATCGAGGACGGCGTCGATGGCTTCCTTCGCCATCACCTCGGCGGCATCCTGGTCGACGAGGTAGTCACCGCCCTTGACGGTGTCGAAGGTGTGCCATTCCCAGTTGTCCTCTTCCACATTGGCCAGTGCCGCGCACATGCCGCCCTGGGCGGCGCCGGTGTGGGAACGCGTGGGGTAGAGCTTGGTCAGGACCGCGGTGCGTGCCCGCTGGCCCGACTCGATGGCGGCGCGCATGCCAGCGCCACCGGCGCCGACGATGACGACGTCGTAGTGATGAACCTGCATGTTTCTCCTTTAGGCCTGGCAGAACGACGCGAGCAGAGCGGGGTCGGCTCCGGCCGGGCAGGGATCGAAGGTGAAGATGACGAGCGTGCCGAGCACGAGGACGACGGCCGAGGCGATGTAGAGGATGAGCTGGAGCGCCATGCTCGTGCGCGGCTTCTCGGCGTAGTCCATGATGATCGTGCGCAGGCCGTTGGTGCCGTGCAGCATCGCCAGCCACAGCATGAGGAGGTCCCAGATCTGCCAGAACGGGCTGGCCCACTTGCCGGCGACGAAGCCGAAGTCGATCTGCTGGACGCCTTCGCCGGCCCACAGGTTGACGAAGAGGTGACCGAAGATGAGGACGACGAGGATGACGCCCGAGATGCGCATGAACAGCCACGCGAACATCTCGAACTTCGAGCTCGTGGACTTGTTGCGCGAGTACCCGGTGCGCGGAGCCGGAATCGATGTTGTGCTCATGTCAGCCTCCGAACGTGTGCATCAGCTGGCGAGGGACGAACGCGATCATGATGATCAGCCAGAGGATCATGACACCCCAGAACAGCTTCCGCTGGTTCTTCGGGCCGCCCTTGGAGAAGTCGATCAGGATGACCCGCAGGCCATTGAACGCATGGAAGGCGATCGCGGCGACGAGTGCGATCTCCCCGAAGGCCATGACCGGAGTCTTGTAGGTTCCGATGACGGCGTTGTACGCCTCGGGGGAAACGCGAACGAGTGCAGTGTCAAGCACGTGAACCAACAGGAAGAAGAAGATCCCGACCCCTGTCACGCGATGCGCGACCCAGGACCACATTCCTTCTCCACCTCGGTACAGAGTGCTCGTAGACGCTTGGGCCACGGAGCATCCTCCATCTTGGATGAATCGACGATGTACATCATGAAAGTACGCCGAAGACCGCCCAGTTGCCAGTCGGCTCCCCATTGAGCGGGCTGGATCACATTGTCACCCTGGCAGTTCTCTCACAATCGGTCACACCGCGTCTCACGGCGAACAATTACCGCACAAACGTGTGCGGTAAATCGCGGGCGCGGACCGGGGGTGCGAAATCCGTTGTCGCCGAGGCGGTGACCCGGTCTGACGCGGGTGTTCCGTTGACGATGTGTTCTGGTTCTCCTCACCCCGACACGGCGGACAACATCGGTGATGTCATGCCCGAACTTTGAGACACTGAGGGGGTGAACACGCACTTCCACGCCATCATCCCCGCGGGCGGATCGGGCACCCGACTCTGGCCGCTCTCCCGCAAGGCGTCCCCGAAATTCCTCCATGATGTCCTCGGCACCGGTCGCAGCCTCCTCCAGTCGACCTGGGACCGAGTGGCCCCGCTCGTCGGCGACGACAAGGTCTGGGTGGTCACCGGTGAGAGCCACGCCGAGCAGGTCGCCGAGCAGCTTCCCCAGCTGTGCCCGAGCCGCATCGTCGCAGAGCCCTCCCCGAAGGACTCGGCCGCCGCGATCGGTCTCGCGACCCTCCTCATCCACAGAACCGACCCCGAGGCGATCGTCGGGTCCTTCTCCGCCGACCACTCGATCACGAACGTCGACGAATTCCGTTCCGTCATCGAACAGGCGTGCGTCGCCGCGGAATCCGGCGACATCGTCACCGTCGGCATCATGCCGCGCAACCCCGCGACCGCATACGGCTACATCAAGACCGGCAGCCTCCTCGGCATCGCCGGTGCCCCGACCGCCCGCCGCGCCCTTGCGTTCGCGGAGAAGCCGGCGGCGAGCACGGCCCGCCGCTACGTCGACTCGGGCCGCTACCGGTGGAACGCCGGGATGTTCATCGCCAAGGCCTCAGCACTCCTCGAGATCCTCGCCGAGGAGGATCCCACGCTCTTCGCCGGCCTGTCCCGGATCGCCGAGGCGTGGGGGACCGATGCCCAGGAGTCCGTCCTCGCCGAGGTGTGGCCGGGGCTCGAGAAGCGCGCGATCGACTACGTCGTCGCCGAACCCGCCGCCGAGGCCGGTCGGGTCATCGTCATCCCCGGCGACTTCGGGTGGGACGACGTCGGGGACTTCGACTCCGTAGCCCGGCTCCGCCAGCCCGTGCCCGGGGAGCCGCGCGGGGTCATCTCGATCGGCGGCTCGTGCGACCTCCTCGAGGTCGACGCCTCGGGGGTCGTCTTCTCCGAGCAGCCCCGCACGGTCGCGATCGTCGGCCTCGAGGACCTCGTCGTCGTCGACACCGAGGACGTCCTCCTCATCACCTCCCGCTCCCACGCGCAGGACGTCAAGAAGGCCGTCTCCCTGGCCGGCGAGCGGGGACTCGACGACCTGCTCTGAGGAGGGGGTGTCGGTCGGAGGGGTCTCGGGCAGTCAGCCGGGTCTCTGGTGGTCAGCGCAGTCGCGGCCGGTCTGAGGAGTCTCGGGCGGTCTGAGGAGCCTCATTTGCGCCGAAAGGGCGCCTCGCAGCCAGGCATGCGCGGTCCGGCTCACCCTGTTATCGAGAGCTCTGGTCAGAAACAGAGCCCTCGAAAACAAGGTGAGCCGGAAGGCACTCGCAGGACTCTCAGGAGGGGCAACCTCCCCATACGCGGCGCCGCGTGGCCCCTACGCCGGGCTCTGGGTCCAGAGGTCGGGGCCGAAGACCTCGTAGTGGATCCGCTCGGCGGGCACGCCCTTGGCGATGAACTCGGCGCGGGCGGCCTGCATGAACGGCAGCGGACCGCACATGAACACCTCCGCCTCGGCGGGCACGGCGAGTCCGCTGAGATCCATGAAACCGCTGCGGGCCGGATGGAGGGTCGGAGCCTCGGTCGCGCCCTCCTCGTACCAGTTGATCGCCTGCGCGTCGGCCATCGCGAGCACCTGCCGGCGCAGGCCGGCGTAGAGCGCATGATGGGCATGCGACCGATCGGCGTGGTAGAGGCGGACGGTCCGGTGCGGCTGCCGCCGGGAGAGGTCCTCCATGATCGCGGCGATTGGGGTGATCCCGATGCCGGCGGAGACGAGGACGAGCGGGGCGTCCGACTCCTCGAGGACGACGTCGCCGGCGGGCTGGGAGACCTTGAGCACGCTGCCCGGCTGCGCGTTGTCGAACAGCCACCCCGAGACGACGCCGTCCGGGGCACCGCCGACGCCGCGCACCCGCTTGATCGTCACCCGCAGCGTGTCGCCGCGCGGGCCGGAGGAGATCGTGTACTGGCGCGGCTGCGTCGATCCGTCGGGCAGTTCGACGAGGATCGCCACATACTGCCCGGTGAGGTGGGCCGGGACCGCGCCGGACACGGGGGCGAGGAGGAGGGAGAAGACCTCGTCGGACTCGTCGAAGCGCTCGACGACCCGGAAGTTCCGCCACGGGTGCTCGGGCTCGGTGCCGCCGAGGGCGTAGAGCCGGGCCTCCTCGGCGATGAGCGCGGTCGCGAACAGCCAGTAGACCTCGTCCCAGGCGGCGGCGACCTCCTCGGTGACGGCATCGCCGAGGACGGTTCTCACCGCGCCGAGGAGGTAGTGGCCGACGATGAGGTACTCGGAGGCGCGGACGCCGAGGGACACGTGCTTGTGCGCGATCCGCCGCAGGACGGGCGTGAAGTCCGTGGCGTCGGGATCGATGAGCTGGACGGCGAACGCGACCACCGAGGAGGCCAGCGCCTTCGGCTGCTCGCCGATCGCCTGGTTGGCGAAGTTGAAGATGCCGAGCAGCTCCGGGTGCGCCTCGAACATCGTCGGATAGAACACCGAGGTGATCTCGTCGGCGTGCTCGGCGACGACGCCGGCGGTCGCAACGACGACCTCGTGGGAGCGGGGGCTGAGTTCCATGGTCATCCTTCTCGGTCAGTGCGGGGGCGTTGGGTGGGCGCCCGGGTGACGTGGGGAGATGCTGGTTGACGGGAGCGGAGGCGTGGGGTTCCGGGGCTCCCGGGAGCGGCCGCGGCGGACGGTTCCGCCGGTGTCGGTCGCTCCGATGGTTCCAGAGTGCCGGTGCGCCGAGGCGGCCCGCGCAGGTTTCGACCGTGTTTATTCGTCCACGCGTGCCGGTGTTCATTCGTCCGCACGTGACGGTGCGGAGTGCGCGGGCAGCGTCACCTGCGAGGCTGGCCACACTTTTCTACACGACGTAGAATCACAGGTGCAGTGCACGACTCTCCGACTCCGAGGATGTCCCCATGCCGCGCAGAACGACCGATTACCGCGGTCTCACCGAACTCAGTCGCGTCCGCCTGCTCGGAGCCGTCCAGCAGGGGCCCGACCGCACGCTCAAGGACCTCGCCGAGGCGGTCGGCCTCCATATCAACACGGCCAGGGACCACCTCGGCGTCCTCATCGACGAAGGGCTCGTCAGCGCACGGCCGCAACCGTCGGGAATGCGGGGGAGGCCGCCGACGGTCTACCGCGCGGTCGACGATGCGGAGATGAACCCGGCGGCGAAGAGTCGGATCGAGCGGGCGAAGGCGCTCGGACCGGTGCTCGCGCGGGTCGGCTACTCGTGTGTGCCCGAGTCCGTGCGGAGGCTCGGCGACGGGGCGGGGGAGCAGTTCGACGCGCTCGTCGATCATCTCGACGACTCGGGGCTCGAGCCCGTCGCCGACGACACCGGTCTGGGCATCGCGCTGGCCGCCTGTCCGCACCTCGAGCTCGTCGGGGACGAGCGGACGATGGCGTGTGCCGTGCATGCGCGCCTGCTCCACGACGTCCTCGCGCAGGTGCCGGGGCCGCTGCGGGTCGCCGAGGTCCAGCCGTTCCTCACCGCGACCACCTGCGAACTCCGCCTGCAGACGACCGGCCATCAGACCCAACCGGCCTGAGCGTCAGGTGCCCTGGCTGCGCAATCACGCTGTGCTGAACGACCCCGATGGGCTGAGTGAATCTGTCCCGGTTGAGTTTGCGCCAGTTGAATCCGAAGTGGCCAAGGCCGCCTTGGCCATCTCAGACTCAACTGGCGCAAACCGTCGATCACCGCCGATCCCGGCGGTCACTCGACGTCACCGATCGTGTCGAATTTGGTCACCCGGGGCCCACACCCGCGTCCGAGTGTCTAGCATGGCCTCAATGTCACTCAACCCCGATCCCCGCACCGCGGACGGCGCACCGCACACCGAGGCGGCGAATTCCGGCGCCGCCCGACCGAACGCCCCCCGTCCGAATGCGGCCGACACCGATGCCGCGCGCCCGAATGCGGATGGGATCGAAGCGGCTGGCAGCGATGCCGCTCGCACCAGCGCGGCTGGCAGCGACGTCGCCCGCACCGACGCCGCGCACCCCGCCCCCGACGCCACCACCGCAGCCGCGATCGCCGAGCTCACGCCCGAGCTCCTCGAGTTCCGCCGCGACATCCACGCGCACCCGGAGCTGTCGTTCCAGGAGTTCGCGACGACGGACAAGCTCGCCGCCCGGCTCGAGGCCGCCGGACTCACCCCACGACGCCTCGACGGCTCGGGGCTCGTCTGCGACGTAGGCGAGGGACCGATCGCGCTCGCCCTGCGCGCCGACATCGACGCCCTGCCCATCGACGACCTCATCACCGAGGACTTCGCCTCCACCGTGCCCGGGGTCGCCCATGCGTGCGGTCATGACGTCCACCTCACCGGCCTCCTCGGCGCGGGCATCGCCCTGCAGAGGGCGCACGAGACGACACCGGGCGGCCTCGGCGGACGGGTGCGCCTGATCTTCCAACCCGGCGAGGAGGTCACCCCGGGTGGGGCGCTGCGCGTCATCTCGCAGGGCGCCCTCGACGACGTGCCGGAGATCTACGCCGTCCACTGCGACCCCAACGTCGACGTCGGCCGGATCGGATCGCGCATCGGCGCGATCACCGCGGCCGGCGACACCGTCACCATCCGGCTCACCGGCCACGGCGGCCACACCTCGAGGCCCCACCTCACCGAGGACCTCGTCTACGCCCTCGGCAAGCTCGCGACCGACCTGCCCTCGACGCTCGGACGCCTCATCGACCCCCGCCACGCGATCTCGCTCGTGTGGGGCGAGATCAGCGCCGGTCACGCCGCGAACGTCGTGCCCTCGGAGGGGATCCTCCGCGGGACGCTGCGGTGCCTCGACGTCGACGGATGGAATCAGGTCGCCGAGGTGCTCCCCGAGCTCGTCGAGCGCATCGCCGGCCCGTACGGGGTCAAGGTCGACCTCGAGCACCGCCGCGGCGTCCCCCCGGTGGTCAACACCGAGGACCAGGTCGCCCTCATCGAGTCGGCCGTGCGGACCGAACTCGGCGAGAACTCCGTGCAGCTGACCCCGCAGTCGATGGGCGGCGAGGACTTCGCGTGGTACCTCACGCACTGCCCCGGCGCGCTCGTGCGCATGGGCACCCGCACCCCCGGCGGCATCACGTACGACATCCACCAGGGCGACCTCCTCATCGACGAGGGAAGCGTGCCGATCGCCGCACGGATCTTCACCGCCACCGCGCTCAAGGTTCTCGACGGCCGGCGCGAGGCGCTCCAGCCAACCGGATAGCGCTGGGCACCTCCAGTCCGCTGGGCAGCGCCGGCCTACCCAGGACCAGCCTGCCCGCCCGCGACCAGTCTCCCCGCCCACCACCAGCCTCCCCGCCCGCGACCGGCCTGACGGACGGCACTCAGCCCAGCCGGATACCCTGTCTGTCATGAGAACCAAGCTCGTGACCAGGGTGGGCGCCTGCCTCGGCGTGCTCAGCCTCCTCGGCGCCAGTGCGTGCTCGGTGACGACCCCCGCCGCGGCCCCGGATCCGACGACGGCCTGCATGATCTCCGCACCCGCCGGATTCGAGGACCATTCCGCCGGGGCGCTCACCCTCGCCGAGACCGAGCTCGCCCGCTCGGCCGGGGTCTTCACCGCCACCTCGAGCCAGCGGGTCTCGGATGTCTCGGCCACCTCGGCGGCACTCGCCCGCACACCGGGGGAGGAGTGCACGCTCACAACCGTCGTCGGACCGGGCGGGGCGAAGGAACTCGACTCCTACGCGCGGGAGAACCCTGAGGCGCTCTTCCTCGGGGTCGCGAGCGGGCGCGAGAACCTGCCCGACAATGTGCTCAGCATCGACTTCGACCTCGTGCCCCCGGCCTTCATCGCCGGCTACATCGCGGCGACGGCGAGCGAGTCCGGTGAGGTCGCGGCGTTCGTCTCCCGTGGCTTCCCCCAGGCCGAGGAGATCCTCTCCGCCTTCGACGCGGGAGTCGCCCTCTACAACGAGGAGGCCGACGAGGAGACCGCGGACGTCACCTCGTTCCGTGACTCGCGGATCGCCGCGCGCACGGTCGACGACACCGAGGAGGGCGGACGGGAGTTCTTCGACTCCGCGTCCCGGGCCGACGCCGACGTCATCGTGCCCTTCGGATCGGCGGCGGCGATGGGCGTCCTCGGAGCCGCCGACGAGACGCGAACGGCTGCGGCCACCGCCACCCCGGACCCCTCCGGCGACGGCGAACCGCCGGTGCTGCCGAAGCTCATCTGGTACGGGGCCTCCGGGGGCTTCAGCGATGCCGTCGTCGCGACGATCGAACCGAACATCCGCCGCGGCCTGCGCACGATGTTCCCCGAGTGGCCGCAGAGCAAGAACCCCGACGAGATCGTCGAACCCGGCGACGTCGACCCGGAGGAGATGAACGGGATCCTCGTCGCCGAACGCCGGTACGAGGGCACGATCGACAACGGCGGGATCGGGATCTCGGCCGAGGACGGCTTCCTCAGCCGGGTCTCCGATGCCGGGCGCAGCATCACCGACCTGCGCGAGCGGATCAAGAGCGGCGACATCGACCCGACGCAGGAGTGAGAACGACCCGTTGCTGCGATGATGACGGATAGACTTGCCTCGTGTTGAATACTCCCGCCGGCGTCGCCCACGACGATCCGATCCTGCAGCTGCCCAAAGTCTCCCTCCACGATCACCTCGACGGCGGTCTGCGGCCGGCGACGATCATCGAACTCGCCGCGCAGATCGGCCACGAGCTGCCCGCCACGGAGCCCGACGCCCTGGCGCAGTGGTTCACCGATTCAGCGAACTCCGGTGACCTCGTCCGCTATCTCGAGACGTTCGCCCACACGACCGCGGTGATGCAGACGCGGGAGGGCCTCATCCGCGTCGCGAGGGAATGGGTGCTCGACCAGGTTGCCGACGGCGTCTTCTACGCCGAGGCCCGGTGGGCCCCCGAACAGCACCTCGCCGGGGGACTCGACCTCGACGAGGTCGTCGAAGCGGTGCAGGAGGGTCTCGAGGCCGGTGTCGCCGAGGCGGCCGCTGAGGGCAAGCTCATCACCGTCGGCCAGATCCTCACCGCGATGCGCCAGGCCGACAACTCGATGGCCATCGCCGAACTCGCGATCCGCCACCGGGAGAAGGGCGCGGACACCGGCGTCGTCGGCTTCGACATCGCCGGACCGGAGAACGGCTTCCCGCCGTCGGCGCACCTCTCGGCGTTCAACGCCCTTCACCAGGCCTACGTTCCGCTCACCATCCACGCCGGCGAGGCCGCCGGCAAGGAGTCGATCCACGAGGCGGTCACCGTCTGCCATACGCAGCGCATCGGGCACGGGGCGAGGATCGTCGAGGACATGGACATCGTCGACGGGGAGGGTCAGCTCGGCAGCCTCGCCGCCTGGGTCCTCGACCAGCAGATCCCGCTCGAGCTGTGCCCGAGTTCGAACCTCCAGACCGACATCGGCGGGACGATCGCCAGCCACCCGATCACCGGGCTCAAGGACCTCGGCTTCGCCGTGACGATCAACCCCGACAACCGCCTGATGTCCGGGACCTCGATGACCCGTGAGATGCGGCTGCTCGTCGACGAGGCCGGCTGGACGCAGACCGACCTCGAGTGGGCCACCGTCAATGCCGTGACCGCGGCGTTCCTTCCCCTCGACGTGCGCGAGCGCATGCTCGACGAGATCCTCATCCCCGGATTCGCCCGGGTGACGGTGTGAGACCGGGGAGCACCGACGCCGGATCCGGCGGGGGAGTCGAACCCGCCGGACACGGCGTTCCCACGCCGCGGGCGATGCTCATCCCGGTCATCGTCCTGCTTCTTCAGGCCCTCGTCCTCGCGGGCACCGCGGTGTCGTTCATCGTCACGGCGTTCTCCGCGGGATCGCTGGCGACCTCCCTCATCGGGCTCGCCGTCATGTTCCTCATCTTCACCGCCGGCCTGCTCGCCGCCGCCCGCGGGTCGTGGCGTCTGCACCGCTGGGCCCGGCCCGCGGCGATCGCGTTCGAGCTCCTCGTCATCGTCTTCGGCTTCAGCACGATCGGCGGTTCCCTGTGGTTCGGCCTCGCGTGCCTCATCACGGCCATCGCCGTCATCCTCGGCTACTTCACCCCGCCGGTCGTCGACGCCTACAACCGCGCGCTCGCCGACTGAGCGGACGTCACTGACCGAGGTACTCCCCGCACGCCTCGGTGAGGAAGTCGCCGGCGACGCCGCCCTCTTCGCCGAGGCTCTGGGCGGTCTTCTGGATGCCCCACCACACCATCGGGGAGGCGCCCCACTGCTGGCGGAACTCCTCGCGCCTGCTCGGGTCAGCCGACAGGTCCTCGGCGGCCAGGGAGATCCGATCCTGCGCGTCATCGGCCGTGCAGCGCGCCTCGTCGTTCGGTCCTTGCGGGTCGAGCTCGGGGATGTCGTCGGAGTTGACGGTCGTCAGCGTGTACGCGGACTCGCCGATCTCCTCGACGTCGAAGAGGCCGTGGATCTGGAGGAACGGCGACCGGTCGCGGTTGACGTTCGCGCCGTCGACGGTGACGCTCACGCTGTTGGGCGTGTCCGAGGTGACGGTGACCTCGCCGGACTCGGGGAGATCGGGGTTCGCGGTGCGCACCCAGACCTTGAGGTAGGCAGGCGTCTGGTCCGCCGCGGCGGTCGAGAGTCCCTGCCACAGCGGGTCGGCGTCCTTCGCGCCGCCGGGGGAGGAATCGACGACGGTGACGGCCGGGGCGTCGTCGGGCGTGGCGATCGGGGTGACCTCCTCCTCGCTCACCGACGGTCGCGGCTGCGGCCGGGTCTCGTTCGACGTGGGCACGCACGCGGAGGTGGCGAGAACGGCGGCGGTGGTCAGGACGGCGAGAGAGCGAAAGCGCATGGTTCCTCGTGCGGGTCGTGGGAAGCGGACGCGGTCGGATGGGACCGGTGGGAGGCATCGGGGGACGGCGCGGCATCCGTTGCGGTTCCGCGCCGAGGACCGACCCCGCCCTCCAGCGTAATCGGCGGTCGGCTCACACCGGGGCAGGACGCGCTGGGAGGGCCGTCATCGACGATCAGCGCTGCCGGCCGGACCTGACATCCTCGAGCCGGCGACGCTGAGTGCCCGTCTCATCGAAATTGTCGGGAGCCAGCCAGGCGACGAACGCCTCGCGCAATTGGGGCCACTCGGAGTCGAGGATCGAGAACCATGCGGTGTCGCGGTTGCGTCCCTTGACGATGAGGTGCTGGCGGAAGACGCCCTCGAAGGTGAAGCCGAACCGGGCGGCCGCCCGCTTCGACGGTGCGTTGGCGTTGTTGCACTTCCATTCGAACCGGCGGTACCCGGCCGCGAACACGGCATCGGCGGTGAGGAAGAACGCCTCGGTGGCCGCACGGGTGCGGGCGATCGCCGGACCCCAGAGGATGTTGCCGATCTCGATGACGCCGTTGGCGGTGTCGACGCGCATGAGGGCCTGACGACCCTCGGCACGGCCGGTCGCGCGGTCGACGACGGCGAAGAATAGGGGATCGGCCGAGGCGGCAGCCGTGTCGAGCCAGGCGCCGAATTCCGCCCGATCGCGCGGCGGATGCTCGGGCAGGTAGGCGAAGCGCTCCTCGGCGCCGGGGGCGATCGCCGCCGCGAAGAGGGCGTCGCCGTGCCGGGCGGGATCGAGCGGCACGAGATCGACGGACGTCCCGACGATCGTCTCCCGCCGAGGCGGCGCGACTGGAGTCCAGTTCTGCAGGGAGGCGGCGGTCGCCTCGGCGTCAGAAGAGGGATCGGTCATCGTTCTCAGTCCTCGTCGCCGTCGAAGCCGGTCGAGAGCTCCCGGAGCAGGGAGGCGAGTTTGCGCCGGCCGGCCGGGGTGAGCCCGGCGAGGATGTCGCGCTCCTTGACGAGGAGATCGGCGAGGGCGGAGTCGACGGTCGCCCGCCCCGCCTCGGTGAGGCGCACGAGCACCCCGCGGCGATCGTCGGGATCGGGCAGGCGCTCGACCCAGCCGGCGGTGACGAGGCGGTCGATGCGGTTGGTCATGGTCCCGCTCGTCACGAGCGTCTCCTGCAGGAGCGTCGAGGGGGAGAGCTGGTAGGGCTCGCCGGAGCGGCGCAGGGCCGAGAGCACGTCGAAGGCCCAGCTCTCGATGCCGTAGTCGGAGAAGCTCGACTTCCGTGCGCGGTCGAGCTGGCGCGACAGCCGGCTCACGCGGGAGAGGATCTCCATGGGGGAGACATCGAGGTCAGGACGTTCGTGTCGCCACGCGGCGACGATCCGATCCACCTCATCCATGATCCGATTTTACGTCCAGATCAAGAATCTTGACGACCAAGATACTTTTTGACGAGATATTCGTTACGTTCGCGGCCTGCGTGTTTGGATGCTCGGGTGCTGTTGGGAATAAAGTGGTGCGTGGTTGTTGCATCCGTCAACGCTCTTGCGGGGCCAAACGACCCCGTACGAATGCTGGGTGGAAAATCCCTGCAGACGAAACGAAGGAAGACACGTGGATCTTTTCGAGTATCAAGCGCGTGACCTGTTCGAGAAGCACGGAGTGCCCGTGCTCAAGGCTCAGGTCGCCACGACACCAGAAGAAGCGAAGAAGGCAGCTGAAGAGCTCGGCGGCGGCGTGGTCGTCGTCAAGTCGCAGGTGAAGATCGGCGGCCGCGGCAAGGCCGGCGGCGTCAAGGTCGCGAAGAATCCGGACGAGGCCGAAGCACGTGCGAAAGAGATCCTCGGTCTCGACATCAAGGGCCACATCACGAAGAAGGTGATGATCGCCGAAGGTGCGGACATCGCCGAAGAGTACTACTTCTCCGTTCTCCTCGATCGCTCCAACCGCACCTACCTCGCCATGTGCTCGAAGGAAGGCGGCATGGAGATCGAGCAGCTCGCGGTCGAACGCCCCGAAGCGCTTGCGAAGATCCCCGTCAACGCCATCGACGGCATCGACGATGCCAAGGCCAAGGAGATCGCCGAGGCGGCCGGCTTCGACGCCGAGACCGCGGCGAAGGTCGCCCCCGTGCTCACCTCCCTGTGGACCGTCTTCGAGAAGGAGGACGCCACGCTCGTCGAGGTCAACCCGCTCGTCAAGACCGGTGCCGGCGACATCCTCGCCCTCGACGGCAAGGTCTCGCTCGACGAGAACGCGGACGTCCGTCACCCCGACCACGAAGAGCTGCGCGACATCGACGCCGAGGACCCGCTCGAGCTCAAGGCCAAGGAACTCGACCTCAACTACGTCAAGCTCGACGGTGAGGTCGGAATCATCGGCAACGGCGCAGGCCTCGTGATGTCGACGCTCGACGTCGTCGCCTACGCCGGTGAGAAGCACGACAAGGTCAAGCCCGCGAACTTCCTCGACATCGGCGGCGGCGCCTCGGCCGAGGTCATGGCCAACGGACTCGACGTCATCCTCGGCGACGACCAGGTCAAGGCCGTGTTCGTCAACGTCTTCGGCGGCATCACCGCCTGTGACGAGGTGGCCCGCGGCATCGTCAAGGCCCTGGAGATCCTCGGCGATCAGGCGACCAAGCCGCTCGTCGTCCGCCTCGACGGCAACAACGTCGAAGAGGGCCGGGCGATCCTCGCCGAGGCCGCTCACCCGCTCGTCACCCAGGTCGACACCATGGACGGTGGAGCCGACAAGGCCGCCGAACTGGCAGCCGCCAAGTAAGGAAAGGTCTCTCACACCCATGTCTATCTTCCTGAATTCCGATTCGAAGATCATCGTCCAGGGCATCACCGGCGGCGAGGGCACGAAGCACACCGCCCGCATGCTCGCAGCCGGGTCGAACGTCGTCGGCGGCGTCAACGCCCGCAAGGCCGGCACCACCGTCAAGCACGTCGACAAGAACGGCGACGACATCGAGCTTCCCGTCTTCGCCTCCGTCGCCGAGGCGATGGAGAAGACCGGCGCCGACGTGTCCGTGGCCTTCGTCCCGCCCGCCTTCTCGAAGGACGCGGCGATCGAGGCGATCGACGCCGGCATCGGCCTGCTCGTCATCATCACCGAGGGCATCCCGGTCCAGGATTCCGCCGAGGTCTGGGCCCGCGCCCAGAAGGCCGGCAACGCGACCCGGATCATCGGCCCCAACTGCCCGGGCATCATCTCGCCCGAGCAGACCCTGGCCGGCATCATCCCGGCGAACATCACGAAGAAGGGCAAGCTCGGACTCGTCTCGAAGTCCGGCACGCTGACCTACCAGATGATGTACGAACTGCGCGACCTCGGCTTCTCGACCGCGATCGGCATCGGCGGTGACCCCGTCATCGGCACCACGCACATCGACGCCCTCGAGGCGTTCGAGGCCGATCCGGAGACCGAGGCGATCGTCATGATCGGCGAGATCGGCGGCGACGCCGAGGAGCGGGCCGCAGCCTACATCAAGGAGAACGTGACGAAGCCGGTCGTCGGCTACGTCGCCGGCTTCACCGCTCCCGAGGGCAAGACCATGGGCCACGCCGGCGCCATCGTCTCCGGCTCCTCGGGCACCGCCCAGGCGAAGAAGGAAGCGCTCGAAGCCGCAGGCGTCAAGGTCGGCAAGACCCCGACCGAGACCGCCGAGCTCATGCGCGAACTCCTCAACGCCAAGTGAGCCTGCGCGCCTGATGCGCTGACCGTTCGTCCGCGGCATCAGGCGCTGCCGCGGTGCACCACGTGCGCACTGCGTGCGCTCAGTGCGCACCGCGGTGATCAGTCCGAAGCCCGCCTCCGCTGACCCGGAGGCGGGCTTCGTGCTGTCCGGGCCGACCCTCGCCGAGGCGGTCGCCGGTCCCGTGCGCACTCTGCACCGACGTAATCGCCGGTTCCGTGCGCACGCTGCGCCGAGGCGGTCGCCGAGTCTTGTGCGCATCCGTCGCCGAGGCGGTCGACGGTCCCGTGCGCGCCCGGCGCCCCGCACAACCCTCAGCGTCATTCCGCACCCGCAGCGTCATGCACAACCCGTAGCTCGCCGAGAGGCACCCGGAGCTCCGAATCCACCGTGTGCACGGGTTGTCTGTGCAGCTCCACGTTGGGGTCGACTTCGGGCGCGCGTGAGCATCGCGATCCGCCACACCCGGGAAACTCGCATGATTTGTGGAGATCGTATCCAAGTTGTTACCTTGGAAGCTCAGTCCCCGTTCGACGCTGACCCCGGTCCCCCTCCCGGATTGCACCATCGGTGCCGGTCTGCGTCGACCAACACAAAGGAATCACATGACAACTGCGACATCTCGCGCAGCTGCCGCAATCCTCGCGATGCTTGCCCTCGTGGCAACCGCGCTGATTGCGATCCCCGCTGTGGCAGCACCGCCATATCAGACGAACGCGAACATCGATTCGCTGAAGTTCCACGAGGAGTCGATCAAGAGCGGGTCGACTGCTCGCATCGACGGCACGTGGAGCCTTCCCGACAATCCTCAGACGCCCGCCGGCTTCGTCGTCGATCTTCCCGACGAGCTCCAGGGACGCACTGATTCCTTCGAACTCAAGGATCCCGATGGCGTGACCATGGGACAGTGCACCGTGACCGAGACGCAGCTCTACTGCGATCTCGACTCGGACTATCTCAACGCGAACCCGCTCAACATCCAGGGCACCTTCTACTTCTGGGTTTCGGTGCAGACCGAGACCACCGAGACCAAGGAAGTCACCTACGACTTCGGCGACGTCTCGGACACCGTGACCGTCACTCCGCCCGATGGCCCGTGCGTCGGCGACTGCGAGTGGAAGGGACAGGACTCGTACAAGTGGGGCAACTACAACTACGACGAGAACTACATCCAGTGGCACGTCAACATCAAGTCGCCTGCCGGCGGCATGAAGGGCGGCCAGAAGGTCACCGTCACCGACCTCGGCGGCGAGAACATCGAGCTGATCCCGGGCGAGACCCGTCTGTCGGGCACGAACACGTTCAACGAGAACGGCCAGCCCGTGGGCTGGGGACCGAAGCCCCAGGACTTCTACACCGTCTCTGACGATGGCGCGACCGTGAACTTCACCTCGGAAGAGGGCTGGGTCTACGCCGTCATCTACCGCACGACCGTCACCGACGGCGGCAAGTCCGACTCGTACACGAACTCGGCGCGGTTCGAGATCGAGGGCGAAGAGACCGTGATCAAGAAGGGCGAGGTCGTGCGTCAGGGCGGCGGCGGCACCGGCGACGGTGACGAAGAGCAGCCCACTCCGACGGAAACTCCCACGGAGACCCCGACGGAAACTCCGACGGAAACTCCCACGGAGACCCCGACGGAAACTCCGACGGAAACTCCCACGGAGACCCCGACGGAAACTCCGACGGAAACTCCCACGGAGACCCCGACGGAAACTCCGACCGAGACCCCGACCGAGACCCCGACTGAGACTCCGACGGAAACTCCCACCGAGACTCCGACGGATACCCCGACGGAAACTCCGACCGAGACCCCGACGGCTCCCGGACCGGGCGACACCCCGTCCGACAAGCCGACGGCTCCCGGCCCCGGTGGCGACCTGCCCCGGACCGGTGTCGACAGCATCGGCACGCTGGCCGCAGGCGCAGCCCTGCTCGTGGCCGGTCTCGTGACGATGGCACTCGTCCGGCGTCGGAAGATCAGCGCAGACAGCTGATCCAGCCGAGCACCATCTGAGGGGGAATGAAGAGGGAGCGACCGCGGTCGCTCCCTCTTCGCTGTCTGCGTGCAGTCAGCGATACGCTGAGCGGGTGAACAATGACGCCACGACCTCATCTGCATCCGCTAATGCACAGAAGAACCCCACCTCCATCACCGCGCCCGTGGTCAGCTCCGATCCCGCCGATCACCCGCGCAACTTCGGATCCGACAACTGGGCCGGCGCCCATCCCGAGGTGATGGCGGCGCTGGTCGAGGCGAACGTCGGTCACACCCCGGCCTACGGCGGTGATCCGTGGACGGCGCACTTCCACGAGGTCATGCGCGGGCACTTCGGTCCCGGCGCGCAGGCGTTCCCCGTGTTCAACGGCACCGGCGCCAACGTGCTCGCACTGCAGTCCGCGCTGCCGCGGTGGGCGGCCGTCATCACCGCGGTCAGCGCCCACATCAACTACGACGAGACGGGCGCCCCCGAGAAGGTCGGCGGGCTGAAGATCATCGGCGCCCCGACCGTCGACGGCAAGCTCACTCCGGACATCATCGCCGACGCCGTCATCGGCCGCGGCAGCGAGCACAACGCCCAACCGTTGGCCGTGAGCATTGCGCAGTCGACGGAGTGGGGCACGACGTACACGCAAGACGAGATCCGCGCGATCGCCGAGGCGGCCCACGACCAGGGCATGATCCTCCACATCGACGGCTCCCGCCTCGGCAATGCGGCAGCGTTCCTCGGCACCGGCCTCGGCGAGCTCACCACCGACGTCGGCGTCGACATCCTCAGCCTGGGCGGGACGAAGAACGGCCTCCTCGGCGCCGAGGCGGTCGTCGTCCTCAACCCGGAGATCGGGCAGGGGATGCGGTTCCTGCGGAAGATGAACCTGCAGCTGTCGTCGAAGATGCGCTTCCTGTCCGCCCAGCTGGGCGCCCTCTACGACGGCGAGCTGTGGCGCACCTCGGCGAACCGTGCCAACGACATGGCCGTGCACCTTGCTGATCGACTCGCCGAGGCGGCCGCCGACAACCGTGTGCCCGGGCTCTCCGTCGTCCAAGCGGTGGAGGCGAACGTCGTGTTCGTTCGCATGCCCGCCGAGGTGGCCGCCCGCACCCGGCAGCGCTTCGCCTTCGCCGACTGGCCGCTGCAGCCGAACGTCGTCCGCCTCATGTGCGCCTTCGACACGACGCCCGAGGACGTCGACGCCCTCGTCTCAGCGATCGTCGGGGAGTGAGCTGGTCCTCGTCCGGACGACGGCGAACCGCCTCGGCGCTCTCGGTCGCCCTTGACGTTGACGAGCTGACGCAGGGTGTGCCGAACCTCGACGAGCGGGCCCGCATCGGCCATCACCTGGTCGATCGGCTTGTACGCCTGCGGGATCTCATCGATGAAGGCATCCGTGTCGCGGTACTCGATGCCGACCATCGCCTCCCGCAGCTGCTCCTGGTTGAACGTCTTGCGCGCAGCGCTCCGGGAGAACTGCCGACCGGCGCCGTGCGGGGAGCGATGTCACTGGGAGCGATCTGCCTTGACGCTACAGACGAGCATGGCGGGTGATCGGCCTTCTGAAAGGCCGCGATCCTTCTCCGGCGGCCCATCTCAGTTCGTCGAGTATGCTGCCGCGAACTCAGCGCTTGGCGGGATCGGCTGGATGACGTCGAGGAGAACGCCATCAGGAGCTGCGACGATGAAGTGGCGTTGTCCGAAAGCCTCGTCGCGCAGGGTGAGAATCGGATCGTTCTCGGCGTCCCGAATCATGCGGTCATAGACCTCGTCGACATTGTCGACCTCGAGATTCACGATCACGCCTCGTGGCGTTGTCCGATATCCCTCGGGAATGGTCTCGTGGTCGTGGGCAAGGATCGCCAGTTCGAACGTGCCCAGACGCAGACTGGTGTACCAATCCGACTCGTATGTGATCTCGAAACTGAGCTCGTCGCGATAGAAGGCCACGGCAGCGGCGACATCATCGGACATGAGCACGGGGTAGAAACTGGTCGCAGACATTGGACTCTCCTTTACGTACAATGAGTATGTAATATCACGAGAATACATACTCAATGTACGTAAAGGAACCCCATGCCTCGAGCTTCCGCAGCCGACGCTGCGAGAACCGCGCAGCAGATCCTTGATATCGCGGAAGAACTGTTCTCCCTGCGTGGCTTCTCCGATGTTTCGTTGAGCGATGTCGCCCAGACCGCCGGCGTCACCCGTGGGGCCGTCTATCACCATTTTCGGAACAAGGTTGGCGTGTTCCAGGCGGTCGCTGCCAAGCTTCAAGCGAGAATCGCAATTGCTGTGGTCGAGGCGGCTGACTCCGCGGGGTCCGATCCCGGAGCGCAGCTGGTCGCAGGATCGCACGCGTTCATCGATGCGATCACCGCCGGGCCGGCGGTGCGCATTCTCCTTGTGGATGCGCCTTCGGTTCTCGGGTGGGAGGAATGGCGTCGCCTGGATGATGTGAACTCAGTCAGGCACCTGCGTGAAGCGCTTCGCGAGGTCGGACTCGATGAGGACCTCCTTGAAGCAGTGGCCGCTCAACTTTCGGGTGCGATGAACGAGGCCGCACTCTGGATCGCACAGCACAGCAATGCCGACAAGGCCAGAGAGCACTCGCACGCTGCCCTCGATCGTCTGCTGGCGGCTGTCACTCCTGCGACGACTGTTTCCTCAGGCGACGAGACGGGCACCAGCCCCACGGCTGAGCAGAGATCTACTTCTTCCCGTCGGCCCTGACGGAGACGACGGGCACCTCGGCCTCGAGGATGATCCGCTGCGCCGTCGAGTCCGTGATGAGCTTGCCGACGGGGGAGCGGCGGCGCGAGCCGATGACGATCATGCGGTTGTCGTCGTTCGCCTCGGCCACCCAGCTGCGTGAGCACTTCCGACGGGCGGTGGGCACGAGCCCGTCCCAGTATCGGCAGTCCTTCGCGCAGTCAGGTGCCGCCGACGGCGACGCGTGATCTGAGGCCCGGGAAGCGGGCTGACCCCAACCGCCGTGGCGGTGCCTGCACATATGTCACAGTGCGCAGGCCCCGCCTCGGCGCTCTCAGTCGCCCTTGACGTTGACGAGCTGACGCAGGGTGTGCCGGACCTCGACGAGCGGGCCCGCATCGGCCATCACCTGGTCGATCGGCTTGTACGCCTGCGGGATCTCATCGATGAAGGCATCCGTGTCGCGGTACTCGATGCCGACCATCGCCTCCCGCAGCTGCTCCTGCGTGAACGTCTTCCGCGCAGCACTCCGGGAGAACTGCCGACCGGCGCCGTGCGGGGAGGAGTTGAGTGACACCGGGTCGCCCTTGCCGACAACGACGTAGGAGGCCGTGCCCATGGAGCCGGGGATGAGCCCGAGCCGCCCGGCGTCGGCCTCGATCGCACCCTTCCTCGACACCCACACCCGTTTGCCGAAGTGCTCCTCGGACTGCGTGAAGTTGTGGTGGCAGTTGATCCGCTCCGCCTCGACGACGGGCTCGCCCATCGTCTCGGACAGCTGCCTGGCCACCCGATCCATCATCTCCTCGCGGTTGAGCAGCGCGAAGTGCTGGGCCCACTTCAGCTGCCTGATGTAGGCGGTGAACTCAGGGGTGCCTTCGACGAGGTAGGCGAGATCGGGGTCGGGCAGATCGATCCACCACTGCCGGTTGAGCCTCGCGGCGACCTTGATGTGGTGAGTTGCGATCTTGTTCCCGATGCCCCGGGAGCCGGAGTGGAGGAACATCCACACCCGGTCGGTCTCGTCGACGGAGACCTCGATGAAGTGATTGCCCGATCCCAGGGACCCCAGCTGGTGGCGCCAGTGCCCGGCGTAGGAGGCGGGGTCGAAGTCCGCTTTCTCCGCGAGCTCCTCGAGTTCGGTGATGCGCGGGGCCGCGGTGGCGACGATCTTCCGGTTGTAGGCACCGGCAGAGGTCGGCACGGCGCGCTCGATCGCCTCCCGCAGCGCTGTGAGGTCGCGTGCCGCGAGCTCTGACCGGGTGAACTGGGTGCGCACCGCGATCATGCCGCAGCCGATGTCGACGCCGACGGCGGCCGGGATGATCGCGCCGAGCGTCGGGATGACCGACCCCACGGTCGCGCCCTTGCCCAGGTGGGCATCGGGCATGAGTGCGAGGTGCGGGTAGATGAACGGCATGCGCGCCGTCTGGTGCGCCTGCTCCCGGGTCCTCTCATCGAGGAGAGAGGCCCAGGAGATGAGCCGTCTGTCGAGTTTCTCCATTGTTCCTTCCTTGCATTTTCAGTGGTGATGTCCGGGACGATCACCACCGCAGAGGCCAAGGAGGACACAGCTGCGAGAAGAGGAAAGCCCCGGACCGGTGATCGGTGCGGGGCAGTCTGACGTCGGAGTCAGATGTCGCGCGACCGAAGGGTCGGCTGACGGCGGGATTCGACGTGCGTCGATCCCTTCTGCTCACGCTTGAGGGCGAGAGTGGCCATCAGTGTCATCCTTCGTGTCTCCGCCGCGCCGAGGTGGCGCGGCGGTGGGTGTCATCTGCACCGAGGCGGCGCAGAAGTCCGACCATACACGACTGCAGGAGTCGTGTCCATGGCTGTCACCGGGAGCTCTGCGCCTTGACGGAGACGACGGGCACCTCGGCCTCGAGGATGATCCGCTGCGCCGTCGAGCCCATGATGAGCTTGCCGACAGGCGAGCGGCGGCGGGAGCCGATGACGATCATGCGGGTGTCGTCGGTCGCCTCGGCCAGCGCCAGGAGCTCTTCGACGGGGTCGTTGCCGCGGAGGAACTGGAGGATCTCATGGGAGACCTCCGAGTCGCGCAGGGTCGTCTTGAGCTCATCCATGTCGGCGTTCGTCGCCACGCCCCGCTCGTCGGGAGTCTCACCGATGCCGGCGTTGAGCACGATGACGGTGTCGTCGAACGCGCGGGCCTGTTCGATGCCGAATGCGACCGCAGCCTTGCCTTCGGGCGAGGGGGAATAGCCGACGAGGATGGTCATGTTCACTCCTGGATGCGTGTGGGGACTCGAGCTCCCTCAATTAGTAGCACATCTCACCCTGGCAGCGGCGGCGTCAGCGCGGCCGTGACCTCGCCGCACTAGACTGAGCGGATGCCCGGCTCCCTCCTCGCCCCCGATTCCCAGGCTCTGCGCACCCGCGACGAGATCCTCGCCCGTCTGCCGCTGACCGCGCAGACCCCCGGTCTGCCGCAGGCCAGGCTGCTCGCCGACTACGTTATCGGTCGCCGCGGCGGGTCCCTCGACGTCTCCGGTCGGACGACCGACGGCACGCACGTCTCGCCCGCCGACGCCCCTGCCCGGATCATCGTCGTCGACGATCCGCACGGCCTGCAGGCGCGCGTGCTCACCGAGTTCGCTCCCGTCGCGACCTTCAACGACCGTCTCGATGAGGCGGGAGCCGTGGCGGCTGCGGCTCCCAGCGCCGAGGCGGTCGCTGACCTGGGAGAATACGTGTCCGCGCGGCTCGCCGAGGTGGACGCCGCACACTCGTCCGAGGCCGACGAGGAGCCTGAGGTGTGGGCGGTCGTCAACGCGCCGAAGGCGACGAGCGCGCTCGCCGAGGTCGTCGCCGTGCTCCAGCCGCTCGTGTCGACGCTCATCGTCATCGGCCGCAGCGACGTCATGAGCCGGGCGGTGAACAAGGAGCTCGCGCGCGGGTTCGGGCGGGTCGACGTCTCCCCGGGCATCGGGAAGCACCGCCTCATCATCGGCAGCCGTCCGCTGTCGACGCCGTCGCTGACGGCCTTCCCGCGCCGCGGCACGATCGAGACGACCGAGACCGGCCCGCTCGAGGTCAGCGCCCACGGGGCGTGCTTCTCCGGGACGAAGGCCGATGAGGGGTCGACGCTGCTGCTCACCGCCCTCGCCGAGGCGGTCGCTGCCCCGGATGGGCCTGCCGCCCTGACGCGTCCGGCCTCCGTTCTCGACCTCGGCGTCGGCAACGGGTGGCTGCTCACCGCCGCACTGCGCGTGACGGGGGCGGGTACGGGAGTCGGCGTCGACATCTCCCGGGCGGCGGTCGCCTCGGCGCAGGAGACGGCAGCGGCCAACGGATCCGACGTCGCGACGATCCTCGCCGATGCCACCGACGTCGATGCTCTCACCGGGGAGTTCGACCTCATCCTCCTCAATCCGCCGTTCCACCACGGCACGACGATCGAGACGGACACGGCGGGCGAGCTCATCCGCACCGCAGCCGCGCACCTGCGGCCCGGAGGACGGGTGGTCACGGTCTTCAACTCGCATCTGCGCTACCGAGACCGGCTCGAGTCGCTCATCGGTCCGAGCGAGCAGCTGGCGCGCACCGCGAAGTTCACGGTCGTCATCAGCCGGGCGGCCGACTGACCGGTCCTCTCAAGCGGCATTGTGGTCCATGTCACCTGCTGTTCACGTGGCAGGCCTACCGTCGGGGCATGAATGACGACAGCGTGGCCTACGACCGCATCGAATACACCGAGGTCGACGACATCCTCGAGTGCACGACCGACACCTCGCATCCCGTGCTGCTGACGAAGGCGGCGCTGGACGGAACGCCGGCCGAGGTCGTCGACTGCAATCGCGAACTCGTCGCCCGCTCGCTCGACCGTGCGGGGACGATCGAGGATCTCTCCCGTGACTCCGTCCGCAGCAGCTACGTCGACCTCTACCGGGCCGCGGTGACCGAACGCGGGTGGGCCTGGTACCGCGACCGCGTGCCCCGCACCGCCAGGGAGCTCGCGCTGCAGGGACTCAAGCTCATCGGCGCGCGCGAGCACCTCGACCTCGTCGTCCGGGCGATCGAGGAGGACCTCGACGACGAGGCCTTCCGCTCGGCCTTCGACACCGCCGAGGCGGCGACCGCGCTCGAGGCCGCGAACGCCGCATTCCTCCTCGACCTGCCGACGATCAACGTGCTCAGCGAGACCGACATCGAGACCGCCCTGAGCATCGAGTTCTCCGGCTCCGGTCTGCCCGCCGACTACCCGCGCTGGCGCGGTGACCTGACGATCTTCGACTGAGCGGTGGCGGCCGCCGGAAGCGGCACGACGTGACGGCCTGCGCTCGCGGTTGGCGGCAGCTGCCTGAGTGGGACGCCGTCTGGCTCTCTCCACGCACGGTTTGCGGTCACGACACCGAGGCGGAACAGCCGAATCGGTGACGCGGGCTCGGTTCTGCGACCACGAACGGCCGCTCAGAGCTTCGGCTCGCCCCAGATGCCCATGGCGAGGAAGACGAGACCGGCCAGCAGCGTGAAGCCGGTTGCCCACGGTCGCAGGTCCGCCTCGGCGAGGCGGGCGAAGAACCCGGAGATGCGGTCGGAGATCCGGGGGAAGCGGTTCCACGCCCAGGTGAGGAGCACGTACGGTGCGATCATCGCGGCGATGAAGACGAGGAAGGTGACGCCGCGGACGGCGATGTCCTCGCTGACGGCACGGACGATGCGGGCGACGATGTACATCGTCGCGAAGTCGCTGAAGCTGATGACGGTGTTCGAGACGCCGATGACGATCATCGCCCACGGTTTGCCGGTGGGCTTCTTGTGCGGCTTCTTCGGCTTCGGCGGACGGCGCAGTCGGAGGGCCATGATGATGCCGGCGATGAGGAAGAGGACGCCCGCGGCGAGGTCGACGCCGCGGCGCACGAGCACCTTCTCGACGTCGCGGCTGACGAGGGTCTCGAGCGTGTGCGGGTCGATGACCTGGAGGGCGAGGAGGATGACGGTGGCGCCGATGACGAGACCGAGGAGCATGAAGCCCATCGCACGCTTCGCCCGCGGGACGTCGGTGAGGACGCGCAGGGACTCGGCGATCGTCGTCGGGCTGATGCCCATGACGAGGCCGAGCCCGATGAGGCTGACGGCGGCGCCGACGAATCGCAGGAGGTCTGTCTCAAGCATGGGAGCAACATTACCGGGGTAGGGTCGCTCCATGGACGACACGAGGCTTGCCGATTTCTGGGCCACGGCGCGGGCAGCCGAGCCGTCCCTGCCCCCGGCCGTTCCCGCGGCGTGGGCCTTCGGTGCGGGTCCCGCGCAGGCCGACGACCTGCTCGCGCTCGTCCTCGCCGGCGTCAAGACGGCGACCGCCTCGGCCCTCGATGACTACGATGTCGACGGAGAGCCCGTTCCCCGAGCTGGAGATGCGAGCATCGTCCTCGATGGCCGGGACCGACCGCGGGCTGTCATCGTCACCTCGGCGGTGGAGATCCTTCCCTTCGCCGAGGTGACCGCGGAGCATGCGTGGGCCGAAGGCGAGGGTGATCGTTCGTTGGCTCACTGGAGAGCCGTGCACGAGGATTTCTGGCGTGCCCAAGCTGCCCATCCGGCCGGGTTTCGGCCCGACATGCCGGTCGTGTGCGAACGGTTTCGGCTCGTGTTCGCCGCTGACTAGGCGAGCCTCACGCGCTGGTTGCGAACCGGACGGGAAAGAGCTCCGTTCGGGCGACGACGCGTTCACGTTCAGCTGCCTGCCCGCCGCGGCGGGGATCGGCGAGGTAGGAGTCGAGGGCGTCCTGCGAGGCGAATCGGTAGAACTGCACCTCGTCGGGGTGGCCGTCCGCACCGTCGCAGAGTGCTCGGGAGAGGATCTCGCCGCCGTTCTCGGGGATGAGCGTCAGGACGTCGGATTCGTAGGCATGCATGTCATCGGCCAGGCCCTCACGTGCCCAGATCAGGCAGCAGAGCAGGATCTCTGCCGAGGCAGCGCCGGTCATGATGCGGTGGGAGCTGCGTCGTAGGTGAGCCAGTGCGTCTTCGTTGCGACCTTGTCGTAGAGGGCCTGGGCCTGTGTGTTGTCATCGGCGGTGATCCAGCGGACGACGGACCGTCCTTCGGCAGCGGCGATGTCCTGGAGTCGGGCGATGAGAGCGCGCCCGGCCCCCGTGCCGCGGGCCTCGGGTGCAGTGAAGAGATCGTCGAGCCAGATCCCGATCGTGCCGGTCGAGGGCCGGGAGAAGCGACGGTAGTCGGCGATCGCGACGATCTGACCGTCCGCCTCGGCGACAAGACTCTCGCTCTCGTGGGACGGATCGCTCACCCAGCCCCAGACCCGAGCGACGACGTCCTCGGATTCGGGGAGGTGGTAGAACTCGCGGTAGTCGCGGAAGAGCTCGCGCCAGCGGGCCTCATCGGCTGATTCGACCGGGCGGACGGTCACCTCTGCATTCGCACTCATGAGGTCACTGTAGGACCGAACCTGCCCGATGAGGAAGAGTCGGGCCAGCTCCGCGCCGGAATCAGCCGCGTGTTCCGGTGACCGCCCGATTGTGCTCGAGCGCCACGTCGACCCAGCAGGTGAGGTCGGCCTCGCTGTCGAGTGCCGCCGCCGCGACCTCGATCCAGCCCGGCCCCATTGTTCGTCCGGCACCCATCTCGGCCTGCGCGGCTCCGGGGCGGTCAAGCAGCTCGGCGTGCCGATCGGCATCGACGCGGACGAGCAGGGCACCTGACTTCAGCGCACACACGGCGAGCTTCTCGCGGACCATGAACGAGCGACCGCCGAACATCGAGACCTCGCGCACGACGGATTCCTCGGCGAGCGCGGTGCGCACACGGTCGACGAGGCGCGTCTGCTCCGGGGTCATCATCGGCTCACACCCGGCGATGACGGCAACGACGATCTCCGGCGCAGCATCACTGAGGGGGAGGGCCGTAGGAGAGGCGGTCGAACATGAGCACGGTCTCCGTGATCTTGCCGTCGCGCACGGTGAAGAGCTCGGCCGCCGGAGTCGTGCCGGTCTCAGCGGTCTGCGGATAGTAGAGACGAACGATGCGGTCCCCGTCGGAGAATTCGCCGATCTCCTCGACGCCGGTGAGCATCGGAGCGAAACCGCCGATGAACTCGGTGTAGGCCTCGATGCCGGTGATGTCCTGACCTGGTGCCCGACAGACGATGTCGTCGGCGACGAGGGCCATCGCCTCGTCGATCCGGTTGTTCGTCCATGCATCGTGGTACTGCTGCACGACGTCCGCTGCGGTGTTCTCTGCCATTGTTCTCTCCTCTTCGAGTGGTGGAACCTGAGTGGTGGATCCTGTGCGGTGGAACGTGAGTGACTCGGCGAGCGAACCGTGCGATCATCAACCCGGCAGCGGCCGCCAATCGTCGGGGTCGTTGACGGCACCGGCGCCGGCGACGACGAGCCGCGGCAGGAAGTGCGCCCAGCCGTGGGCGTGGCCGGGCACCTCGGCTTCGGGCAGGTCCGAATGGATGAGGTCGACGCGGGTGCCCGAGTCGGTTGCCGTGAGCCGGAACTCGACGGTCGAGGCACCGACCGGCAGATCCGCACTCCCGGGGAAACCCCAGGAGACGACGACACGGTGGGGCGGATCGAGATCAATGAACTCGCCGCGCACCGGATGGCCGGCGATGTCGACAGCGAACCGACCGCCTCGGCGAGGGTCGAGGTCGGCGAACTCGCCCATCCACGCCGTCATGCCCTCGTTCGTCGTCAGGTAGGAGAACACCGTCTCCGGCGCGGCGGCGATGTCGACGGAGTCCGTGAACTCAGCCATTGCCGCCCCTCTCCCGACTCTCGACGGCGGTCTTGAGGGCGGCGAGCTTCGTCGGCCAGAAATCGTCGAGATACGACCGCACCGCCGCCAGTCCGTCGGTGTCGACGGCGAAGAGGTGGCGCGTGCCCTCCCGGGTCCCGGTGGTCAGTCCCGCTTTCGCCAGCACACCGAGGTGATGCGACGTCGTCTGCTGGGAGAGTCCGACCTCCTCGGCGATCGTTCCCACCGGCTTCGGTGCCGAGCGGACCGCGCGCAGGATCGCCCGGCGGTTCCCGTCGGCGAGCGCACGCAGCGCCCGGTCGAGCTCGGGTTCGGCTTCGGCACTCATGTCCGTCCTCGGTGATCGGATGCGCTGACACCCTCACCATAACACAAATATTCATTTGTACTTATGGATATGAGTGAATTGGGTGGAGCGGAGAGCCGCCGGCAAGGCGGGGCAGAGCAGGGGGAAGGGGATGCGCCGAGGCGGTGGTTTCTCGTCGCGCACTGTCGGGAGCGTGAGGCCATCCGGTGGTTCGTCCTCGACCAGATCGTCACTGCGCACCTCACAGCAGAAGCGGCGACCGACATCCCCGTCGCCGCGGTCGGAGCTCCGCCGCCGACGGCCCGGGCAGTGGCCGGCGAGAGCTGACCGGGCGGCCGCCGGGCGGGAATCCCGCACGCGACGATCGGATTTGCGCCAGTCGCGTCTGAGATGGACAGTGCAGGAACTGGCCATCTCGGTTCCAACTGGCGCAAACTCGGACTCGCCAGGCGGGTCGAGACGCCGAACGGCCCCCGACCGTGGTCGGGAGCCGTTCACCTCACGTGCGCGAGAGGGGACTTGAACCCCTACGTCCGAAGACACTGGAACCTAAATCCAGCGCGTCTGCCAATTCCGCCACTCGCGCGCAGGCCGCACCAAGCCTAGCAGGGCACGGGCACGCGGCGGAACGGGAATCAGGCGGCGGCGTCGATGCCGAGCGCCTTGCGCAGCCGCGCGACGTGCCCGGTCGCCTTGACGTTGTACTGTGCGAGTTCGACCTTGCCCTCGGCATCGACGACGACAGTCGAGCGGATGACGCCCTGGACGACCTTGCCGTAGTTCTTCTTCTCGCCGAAGGCACCCCACTCGTCCATCATCGCCTTGTCCGGGTCGGAGAGCAGCTCATAGGTGAGCCCTTCCTTCTCCTCGAACTTCTTGAGCTTCTCCGGCGAATCGGGGGAGACGCCGAGGACGACGAGACCGGCAGACTTGAGCGCCGAGAGCGAATCCCGGAAGTCACACGCCTCGGTCGTGCAGCCGGGCGTCATCGCTGCGGGGTAGAAGTAGACGACGACCCGCTGACCCCTGAAGTCGGACAGGCTCACCGACTTCCCGTTCTGATCGACGAGCGTGAAGTCCGGGGCGGTGTCGCCGACTGACAGACGTGGCATGGAATCTCCTCTGTTGCATCCGATCGTTGCTGCCCCTCCACTCTAGCCGCGACGCCGGACACGACCCTCACGCGGCAGGACACGACCATCGCCGAGGCGGTGCACCGCCCCAGCCCACCGTTCCGGCCCTATCGACAGCCCGTCACCGGACCCTGGCGATCGCCTCCCCGACGGCGACGGTGTCACCGACCGACGCGATATGCGACAGCGTCCCCGCTGCCGGAGCGGTCACGCGGGTCTCCATCTTCATCGCCGAGAGCACGGCGACCTCGTCGCCTTCGGCCACCTCGGCGCCATCGGCGACGAGGAAGTCGACGAGGCTGCCCGGCACCGGCGCCGTGACCGGAGCCGACCCGTCATTGGAGTCCGCATTCCCCGCGGAATCAGGCGAAGATCCGGCGTCCGCACCCGCCGACGCAGATCCTCCGACCGACCCGAGGGCCGCAAGCAGTGACTCGGGCAGACCGATCGTCGTCATCCGCCCGTCGATCTCGATGTCCATCCGCGTCAGGCCCTCGGCTGCGACCGGCGCCGGCCGGTCCTGCGGGCCGAACTCGGGCAGCAGCTCCGCTTCGATCCACTGCGTGTCGATGCCGATGACATCGCCGGCGAACGCAGGATGGCGGAGGATCGCGAGCGATGCCGGCAGCACCGTCGCGGGCCCGGTGACGGTGAGCTCGCGCGCGGCAGTGATCGTCCGGGCGATCGCCGTCGCCCGGTCCGGGCCGTGGACGATGAGCTTGGCGAAGAGCGAATCGAAGGCCGGCTGCACGGTGTCACCGCCGCGTACTCCCGTATCCCAGCGCACTCCCGGCCCGCCGGGCACGGTGAGCGCCTCGATGCGCCCCGGTGTGGGAAGGAACCCGCGACCGGGATCCTCGGCGTTGAGACGCAGCTCGATCGCATGCCCCCGCACCTCCGGCGTCTCAGTCAGCGACAGCCCCTGACCGAAGGCGATGCGGAACTGCTCGGTGACGAGATCGACCCCGGTGACCGCCTCGGTGACGGGATGTTCGACCTGGAGACGGGTGTTGACCTCGAGGAACGTCATCGTGCCGTCGGCGGCGAGGAGGAACTCGACGGTGCCCGCGCCCCGATAGTCGACCTCGGCGCAGATCGCCTCCGCCGAGCGCTGCAGGCGGTCCCGCTGCTCGGCGGTGAGATTCGGCGCAGGGGCCTCCTCGACGAGCTTCTGGTTGCGCCGCTGCGCCGAGCAGTCGCGGTCACCGACGGCGACGACGGTGCCCCGCCCGTCGCCGACGACCTGGACCTCGACATGGCGCGGATGCTCGAGGAACTTCTCGACGAAGCACTCGGGACGACCGAACGCCTCGACGGCCTCACGGGTCGCCGATTCGAAGGCCCCGGCCACCTCGGCGAAATCGCGGACGATCTTCATCCCGCGCCCGCCCCCGCCGTGTGCGGCCTTGATGATGATCGGCAGACCGGCCTCGCGGGCGAAGTCCTCGACCTCGGCGGCGCCGGTCAGCGGCCGGTCGATGCCCGGGGCCAGCGGTGCCCCGACCTTCTGCGCGAGCTGCCGAGCGGTGACCTTGTCCCCGAGCGCGGTGATCGCCTCCGGACTCGGCCCGATCCAGATCAGCCCCGCGTCTTCGACAGCGGCGGCGAACTCGGCGTTCTCGGAGAGGAACCCGTAGCCGGGGTGGACGGCCTCGGCCCCGGAGGCCTGGGCCGCGGAGATGAGGGCCGTGATGTTGAGGTAGGTCTCCGCGGCGGTCGTGCCGGGCAGTCCGATGGCGACATCGGCGAGCTGTGCGTGCAGGGCCGTGGCGTCCTGATCGGCATAGACGGCGACGGAGGTGTGCCCGTTCTCGGCACACGCGCGGATGATGCGGACGGCGATCTCGCCGCGGTTGGCGATGAGGATGGTCGACATGGCTCAGCTTTCGTCGGAGGGGTCAGAGGAGGTGGAATCGGCGGCTGCGGCCGTACGGAAGCGGATGCGCACCCCCGGGGGCAGCTGCGCGGCGAGGTCGGTGTCGTCGACGCTGGCGATGATCGGATAGCCCCCGGTGAGCGGATGGTCGGGCCCGAAGAGCACCGGTTGGCCGTTCGGCGGGACCTGCAGGGCACCGGTCACCGCGCCTTCGCTCGGCAGCTCACCGGTCCGCGCCCGCTCGAGCGGCACCTCCCCGGCCAGCCGCAGACCGACCCGATCCGATTCGTGCGTGACCGTCCACTCCTGCGTGAGCAGGGTGTCGATGCCGGCAGACGTGAACCAGTCGTCCCGCGGACCGAGGGCGACCGTGAGCTCGACGAGGTCACCCGGTGCCGGCAGAACCCGATCCGCGCCGAGGCGGGGCCCGGGATCGACGAGATGCGGGGCCGTGACCGGATCGCCCAGGTCGATCGTGTCCCCGGCCGTGAGTGCGGCGGGCCCGAGGTGGGCGAGCGTGTCCGCCGAGGCGCTGCCGAGCGCCGTGTCCGCGATGATCCCGCCGCGGACGGCCAGGTAGCGACGCGCACCCGTCTCGGTCGGCCCGAGCTCGAGTATGTCCCCGTCGACGAGGGAGAACGCCTCGCCGAGGCGGTGGCGGAACACCGTTGTGTCAGCGGCGGTCACGGTGATCGGGCCGCCGGCGCCGGTGACCGCGGCGACCCCGTCACCGGTGACGCGCAGGCTGACCCTGCCGCCGAAGCTCTCGAGGACCGCGGCGGACTCGGCGTTGCCGACGAGGCGGTTGGCATCGACGAGGGCGGAACGGTCGGCGGCTCCCGCGCTCGATGCGCCCATCGATGCGAACCCGGGGCGCCCGAGGTCTTCGATGAGGAGCTGGAGGCCCGGCTCGATGACGGTGAGGAAGTGGGACGCTGAGGACTCCGCCGCGGACGTCTCCTCCGAGGACGGCGCCTCCGCCGACGCAGGCGCCTCCGCCGCTCGCGCGCTCGCTCTCCCGGCGTCGACGAACGTCACGATGGTCCCGGGCACGAAGAGCGCCGGGGGCTGCCGGTCGAGGTCCCAGAGGATGGCATCGGTGTGGCCGATGAGCTGCCATCCGCCGGGGGAGGCCCGGGGGTAGACCCCGGTGAACTCCCCGGCGAGGCCGACCGCCCCGACGGGCACGCGGGTGCGCGGAGACGACCGGCGGGGCACGTCGAAGAGCGGGTCGTCGCCGGCGAGGTACCCGAACCCGGGGGCGAACCCGGAGAACGCGACCTCCCAGCGGGCGCGCTGGTGGCGGGCGACCACCTCGGCGGGGGAGACGCCGAGGAGGTCAGCCACCTCGGCGAGGTCCTCACCGTCGTAGCGGACGTCGATGGTCACGGTGCGCCCGGACCCGGTCGCGGAGTCGGTGACGTCGAGTCCGGAGATGGCCTCCTCGAGGGCCGGCGCCGAGGTGCGGGCCGGGTCGAAGCGGATGAGCACGGTCCGCGCGGCGGGCACGAGTTCGACGACGCCGGGCAGCGCCGCCGTCTCGAGGGCATGGTTGAGCTGCATCGATGCGGCGAGGTCGGCGGATTCGACGAGGAGATGCCGGCGGGAGGCGGTGCGGAAGACGGTCACTGGCGGTAGTCGCTTTCGGGGGCGTCGGTGATGAACATCCGCCCGGGGGAGTGGGTGAGGGCGAACGGCGGGGCGGATTCGGCGATCGCGACCTGCGGGGTCACCCCGCACGCCCAGAACACGGGGACGTCGCCGTCCTCGATGACGGGCGGGTCGCCGAAGTCGGGGGCGTCGAGATCGCGGATCCCGAGGGCCGCCGGGTCGCCGATGTGGACGGGAGCCCCATGGACGGCGGGGAAGCGGTCGGTAATGCGGACCGCCTCGGCGACCTGTGCGGCGGGGATCGGCCGGAGCGAGACGACCATGTCCCCGGAGATCCGCCCGGCGGGCCGGCACGCGGTCGACGTGCGGTACATCGGCACGTTGCGCCCGGCCTCCTGGTGGCGGATGGGGATGTCGGTCCGTGCGAGGTCGGCCTCGAATGTGAAGCTGCAGCCGATGAGGAACGACACGAGGTCCGGGTGGTCGGCGAAGACGGACGAGGCGTCGTCGACCTCGGCGGTCAGTTGCCCGTCCTCCCACACCCGGTAGCGGGGAAGGTCGGTGCGCAGATCGCTGCCGGCAGCCAGCGCCGATTCGACTCGGCCGGGCTCGAGGACGTCGATGACCGGGCACGGCTTCGGGTTGCGCTGGGCGAAGAGGAGGACGTCGAAGGCCCAGTCGGCGGGCACGGCGATGAGGTTGGCCTGGACGAGCCCGGATGCCATCCCCGAGGTGGGGCCGGTGAAACCGGCACGGATGCGGGCGCGGGCCGCGACCCCGGCCGCCGCCCCGGCCGACGTCTCCGCCGGTGTCGAGGGAGGTGCCCCGGCCGCCGCCCCTGCCGGTGTCACGGCTGTGCTCCGACGAACGGGGCGATGCTCACCCCGGCGTCGGTGAGGATGTCGCGGGAGGCCTGGGCCATCTCGATCGAGCCGCGGGAATCCCCGTGGAAGCAGATCGACTGCGCGTCGACGGTGATCGTCGACCCGTCGATCGCTTCGATCTCCCCGGTCTCGACGAGGCGCAGCACGCGGGCGGCGACGAGCGCCGGATCGTCGAGGACGGCCCCTGACTCGGTGCGGGAGACGAGCGAGCCGTCGGGATTGTAGGCGCGGTCGGCGAAGGCCTCGGCGGCCACGGTCAGTCCCGCCTCGGCGGCGATCCGGTTGGCGACGCTGCCGGCGAGGCCGAGGAGGACGAGGCTCGGATCGACGGCCCTGACGGCGGCGGCGACGACACGGGCCTGGGCTTCGTCGTGGACGATCGTGTTGTAGAGACCGCCGTGGGGTTTGACGTAGCGGACACGGCCGCCGACGGCCGTGGCCAGTCCGATGAGGGCGCCGATCTGGTACTCGACCTGGGCCTGCAGGGTCGCTGCGGGCACGTCCATGGGGCGCCTGCCGAAACCCTCGTAGTCGTCGTAGCCGGGATGGGCGCCGATGATGACGCCGCGGTCGGTCGCCTCGGCGACGGTGTGCTTGATCCCTTCGGGACTGCCCGCATGGAACCCGCACGAGACGTTCGCGCTGGTGACGATGCCGAGCATCGCATCGTCGTCGCTGACGATCCGGTCGGGGACGTTCTCCCCGAGGTCGGAGTTGAGGTCGATGGTCGTCATATCAGGCTCCTATTCCGATCATGGCGAAGATGGGGCCGATCGACTGAACGGCCATGTACCAGGTGAGCAGGGTCGCCGCCGTGCCGATGACGAGCAGCCACTTGGGGTAGGAATCCGTGCGCAGCAGCTGCGGGCGGAACCAGCCGATGTACATGAAGATCGTCAGACCGATCGGGAGGATGAGGCCGTTGAAGCCGCCGACGAAGACGAGCAGGGTCGCCGGTGCCGTGCCGACGATGAGGTAGACGACGAGGGAGACGACGATGAAGGCCACGGTCGCCAGCTGCAGCGGCCAGCCGCCGCCGAGGCGCTTCGAGAACGCGGAGAGGAACGTCGCCGAGGTGTAGGCCGCCCCGATGACCGAGCTCAGTGCCGCGGCCCAGAAGATCGCCCCGAAGATCCGGATGCCCGCATCGCCGAGGACCGCGGCGAAGGCCTGACCGGCGGGGTTGGCGACCTGGCTCTCGATGTCGAGGACGACCCCGGAGGCGACGACGCCGAGGATCGCGAGGAAGAGGACGTAGCGCATGATGCCGGTGACGACGATGCCCGAGAGCGCCGAGCGCATCACCGACGGCGCGTTCTCCGGTCCGGTCTTGCCCGAGTCGAGGTAGCGGTGGGCCCCGGAGTACGTGATGTAGCCGCCGACGGTGCCGCCGACGATCGTCGTCACGGTCGCGAAGTTGATCGAGTCGGGCAGGACGCTCTGGCGCAGGGCCTCGCCGACGGGCGGCTGGGAGACGATGGCGACGATGACGGTGAGGACGATCATCCCGACGCCGAGGACGAGGACGACGGCGTCGACGACCTTGCCGGCGCGTTTGAAGAGGAAGATGCCGATCGCGAGCACGCCGGTGAGCAGCCCGCCGAGCTTCGGGTCGATCCCGAGCAGCGCGTTGAGGCCGAGCCCGCCGCCGGCGATGTTGCCGATGTTGAAGGCGAGTCCGCCGACGACGATGAGGATCGAGAGGACGATGCCGGAGCCGGGCACCGCGGAGGAGGCGAGCTGCGCGGCGCGCTTGCCCGACGAGGTGATCATCCGCCAGATGTTGAGCTGGATGGCGATGTCGATGAGGATCGAGACGAGGATCGCGAATGCGAACGCCGCCCCCATCTGCGCGGTGAACGTCGCGGTCTGGGTGATGAAGCCCGGTCCGATCGCCGAGGTGGCCATGAGGAAGATCGCCCCGACGATCGCGCTGCGGCTGATCGCGGACTTCGTCGCCGCCGCGGCCGAGTCCGTCTGTGCGGTCGTGAGCAGGTGGGCCGATTCGGTGCTCTGCTGCGCTGGCCGGGGATCGGGACCTGGACCGGGATCCGGCGACGGGGACCCTGATGACTGTGACATGCGTTCTCCACGGTGAGTTCGAAGGCGGTTCCGGATCGCGCGCAGAAGCCGACTGCTGTGTCGTGCCCCACAGGTTCACCGAATATTGGTAAACAATGTAGCACCGATTGTTCAACAAGAATAGACGTGCGTCACAATTCGGGCGCCGAGGTTGTCGTGCACTCGGCCGCGCCTGTGTGGCTGTGCGGTGAGGTGAGTGACTACGATGGTGGTGTGAATCACGAATCGTCCCTGGTCAATCGCCTCACCGATCGCCTCATCGCAGGCTCGCTCCGACCCGGGACGCGCCTGTCCGAAGCGGCGCTGGCCAAGGAGTTCGACGTCTCGCGCAACACGCTGCGCGAGGCGTTCCGGGTCCTCGGCGAACAGGGGCTCATCGACCACGTCCCCAACCGCGGGGTCTCCGTCGCGTCGCCGAGCACCGCCGATGTCATCGACATCTACCGCGTCCGCCGCGCGGTCGAGTGCACCGTGCTCGCCCATGCGCCCCGCGCACACCCGGCCGGTGCGCGCATGCTCCGGGCGATCGAGGAGGCGAAGGCCGCGGCCGAGGCCGGCGACTGGCTGCAGGTGGGAACGTCGAACATGGAGTTCCACAACGGCGTCGTCGCGCTCTCGGACAGCGTGCGGCTCATGCGCTCGTTCGGCAATGTCCTCGCCGAGCTGCGGCTGGCCTTCCTCAAGGTCGAACTCCTCGACTTCCTCCACGCGCCGTTCGTCGAGCGCAACGAGGAGGTCTACGATGCCTACGTCAACGACAGCCCGGCCCAGGCGGCTGCGCTGCTCGGCACCTACCTCGGCGATTCCGAGCGGCAGGTCCTCGGCGCCTACGCCCGCGCCGGCCAGGGGTGAGTCGAAGCTGAGGCGGCGTGGGTGACGTGCCCCTGCTGGGGTGAGCCGCGGCTCTTGGGGTGAGCGGTGCGGGCAGTGGTGGGATGCGGCTGAGGCGGCGTGCGCGACGCGCCCGGCTCCCTGTCGGCCAGAAGTCGATATGCGTTCGACCAGTCGCCGGCATTTCGATTTTTCGCCTGCGGTGTCGGGCGCTCATGTACTTCTCGCCGGCACCACCACCTTTCGCCGACGCCCGCACTTTCCGCGAACACCTCGCATTTGCCGACACCACCACTTTTCGCACGCGCCGCCACCTTTTGCAGTCGCCACCACCTTTCGCCGCCACCTCGCGGCCGCGCACAGGCGCTCCCGACATCCCTGTCGCCGCCCCCACCCCTTGACATTGAATATATTGAATACTATTAATTGACGTGTCAGGGATCACAGCGAAGTGATCGGCCCCGTGGTTCGCAGCTGAACCCGGGCGCCGACCGAAGAGAGGAGCGGCCCGATGAGACCATTGGTGCAGCGACTGGGATACGTCACGGTGGAGTCAGCGGACCCCGAGGGGCTCGCGCAGGACACCGCCGACAAGATCGGCGCGCGCGTCGTCGAGAGGGCCGAGGACGGAACGATCCTCATGTCCTCCAACCAGCGCCATGCCGAGTACATCATCAAGCAGGCCGACGGGAACCGGCACGCGCAGTGCGGTCTCGAGGCCGTCAGCGCCGATGCGATCGACGAGGTCAGGCGCCGCTGCGAGGAAGGCGGGCTCGAGGTGCTGACGACGACGCCGTCATCGGAGGCGATCGAGAAGTCGGTGACCTTCGTGACCTCCGAGAGCCACGTCTTCGAAGTCCACACGCCGATGCGCCATGATCGGGCGCTGCGGTACAAGGGACCGGGCATGCGCCCCAAGGGCCTCGACCACGTCAACTTCACCGCCGCCGACCCCGAGCGCTGGACGCACGAGATGAACGTCTCGTGCGGCTTCCTCCTCAGTGAGCGCAGCACCGGGCATGAGATCGCGTGGCTGCGCGGGGCCGACGGACGGCACCACACGGTGGCGATCGTCGCCAGCGATGTCGGCGGCCTCCATCACACGAGCTGGGAGTTCAACAGCTTCCAGGACTTCCGCGGGATCGCCGATTCGCTCATTCCCGACGAACGGCGCCTGACGTGGGGTCCGGGTCGTCACGGGGCCGGCGACAACCTCTTCATGTACTTCACGAACTCCTCGGACTTCCTCATCGAATGCATCGCGGAGATGGAGGTCATCGACGACATCTACGCGGAGCCGCGGGTCGTCGACCCCGGCGAGAACCTCTCGAACTGGAAGCTCGTCGACCTCTGGGGATCACGGCCGCCGATCGAGTGGGTCGAACAGAACACCGCGCTCGCCCCCGAATCGAGTTTCCCCGCCTGAACCCGGAAGGACCGTGATCGACATGGAACTGACGAGCATGGACTGGGGCATCGCCGGACTGCGGGTGATCCTCGCCGCCATCCTCTTCGCCCACTCGACGCAGAAGCTGTGCGGATGGTTCTCGGGATCGGGACCCGTCGCGACAGCGGGACTCTTCGAGAAGCTCGGGCAGCGGCCGGGCCACGTCATGGTCCGGGTCGCCTCGGTGTTCGAGCTCATCGCCGCGGTCAGCCTGCTGCTCGGCCTGCTCACTCCGATCGGGCTGGGACTGGCGGTCGCGACGATGATCGTCGCCGGATCCGCGCTCAGCGCAGTGAGCGGCAAATTCTGGAATGCGCTGGGCGGGGGCGAATACCCCTTCTTCATCGCCGCGGTCGTCGCTATGCTCGGGATCACAGGACAGGGCGCCCTTTCGCTTGACGCGGTGCTCATGCCGCAGATCGCTGCCCTCTACCCGGTCGTTCTGCCGGGGGCGATCGTCGTCGGCATCCTCGGTGCGATTCCCATGGTCATCCGCACGAGACGTGCGGTCCGCGACGCCGAGGCGGGGGCCGAGTCATAGACGACAGCAGATCGGCGGTCCTCACAGTGGGGCCGGCACAGACACGAACCAACAAGCAGCAGCACCGAAGACACGAAGGAGACTGACAATGCCACTCATCGGATATCTCGACAACGGGGTCCGCCACATCGGCGAGGTCCGCGGGGACGACGTCTACCCCATCGGCACCGTCGAGGCGTTCTACGCGGGGGAGGTCGATGCCCCCGCCGAGGATGCCGCACCGATCGCGCGTGCCGAACTCACCGAAGCCCCGTTCGTGCCGGAGACCTCACGGGTCTTCTGCGTGGGCATCAACTATCATAGCCATGCCGAGGAATCGAAGCGCGGCGCCGGCCAGGATCTGCCGAAGTTCCCGATGATCTTCGGCCGGTGGGAGTCGACGCTCGTCACCGACGGCACGACGGTGCCGGTCCCGGCGAACGAGGGGCTCGACTGGGAGGTCGAACTCGCCTTCGTCATGAAGGACACGGTGTGGATGGCCGACAAGGAGACCGCCCGCAGCCACGTGCTCGGCTACACCGCGTTCAACGACATCAGTGCGCGACAGAAGCAGCTCGCGACGACGCAGTTCACACTCGGCAAGAATGCCGACCGCTCGGGTCCGATCGGTCCCGAGCTCTACCGGCCCGACGAGATCGGCGACGTCGACAATCTCACCGTGACGACGACCGTCAACGGCGAGGTGATGCAGAACGGCAATACACGCGACCTCATCTTCAAGATCGAGGATCTCATCGCCTACATCACCGATACCGTGACGATGCTGCCCGGCGATGTCGTGGCGACCGGCACGCCCGGGGGAGTGGGGCTCGGCCTCACCCCGCCGAGGTACCTCGGACCCGGTGACGTCGTCGAAGTCGAGGTCGAATCGATCGGGAAGCTGCGCAACGAGATCGTCGAGCACTCCTGAGGTCGGGGGCGGGGCCGCGGCGTCGCTGTCGGCGGCGACCGCGTCCCCGCTTCCGTACAATGCAAGGGCGGCACGTGCCATGGCGGTGCGTGCGGAGACGATGATGGAGGGCGCATGGCGCGGGAGATGAATGTGCAGGTGAGTGCGGGCAGCGGACGGTCACGGGCCGTCGAGGTGGCTGACCTCCTTGCGCAGCGGTCCCAGAAGGCCGACCCCAATACGCATCTGGGGACGAAGCAGAGCCTGTGCAAGGAGATCGGGGTGGCACCGGGCACCCTCAACGAGTCGCTGCGCATGCTCGAGGCGCAGGGTCTCATCACGATGCGCACCGGCCCGGGCGGCGGAGTGTTCTCCGCTGAGCCCGATCCGTTCGTCCACATCGGCCAGGCGATGATCCGCGTCCGCGACGATGCGCGGTCGGTGGCCCAGTCCGCCGTGGTGAGGAATGCGCTCGAGCCGGAGGTCGTGCTCGATGCCGCACTCAACCGGACCGAGGAGGACCTTGCGCGCCTCCGCGAGCGCATGCGGGTCATCGAGGCGAAGGTCGATGAGGACCTCGGTCTCGCGCACGCGATCTGGGATTTCCACCGGGCGGTCTATGCCGCCGCGGACAACGAGGTCCTCGCCTCGATCTGCCGTGGCCTGCTCGACCACATCGCCGGCCACGCCGAGGCGATCCTGCCGAAGACTCCGGCACAGAAGCGGACCCGTGTCGAGGGTCATCGTGCGCTGCTGACGGCGATCGAATCCGGTGACCCCGACGCGGTCGCCGAGGCGATGGAGCTCCACGAGGAGGCGCACCGCTGACGGCCCGCCGGTCGCCAATGCGAAGAACCGCCGTTCGGAT
>NZ_BAAAMB010000008.1:243169-249401 GCF_039528855.1 Brevibacterium sanguinis
GGGGGGGGGGGGGGGGGGGGGCTGAGCCTGTCATAAACTACACAGACGTAGTTGATCGAAGGGAGAAAGCATGAGTGTCGGAGCATTCGTGACGATCATTGTGGCCGTTATCGCAGCTTTGGCGAGCATCACGGGAGCGATTGTCGCTTACCGTGCGGCAGGTCGGGCTGCGAATTCGTCTCAGCTGATCGCTCGTGAGAGTCACGGGGTGGCCGCTATCGATCGGCAGTCTGACGAGCTGAGGGAGGCATTCGACAAGTTCATTGAATCGTTCGCAAATGCGCGTGACATTGATAAGCAGATGCAGGTGAGTGCTCGACTTGACCAGCTCGCCTCTTGCACCGGAGCTACAACTGAACTGCAAGCAGCGTGTACCGCTCTGATCAGTGCAGTCACCTTTCAGCCACGGACTGAACCGCAGCTGTTCCCCGGCATGTTGTTTCGTGGCCCGATGAGCAGAGTCACTCGCGAATATCGCAATTCGCAAAATGCGCTATCCGCCAAGCGAGCCGCGAAACTGTCACGCTAGACGCTCACTCCGATATAGGCCGCGATCTTCTGCTGACTGGTGACTACCATTGCGGTATGAAACTCTCCTGGCTTGTTTGGGCACTTGTCGTCGTATTCGGCAGTGTCGTGACATGGATGCTGATCGTTCACAACTCAAGCAATGGGCTCAGTGTTCGGATCGGCTCATGGGCGCAGTTGCTCGCAGCTGCGGGAACGCTGGGTGCTGCGGCTCTCGCATTGAGCACTGCTAAAGAGAACCGGGCGCAATCGCAGAAAGCGAATGAGGCTTTGGCTGCCGCGACCCGACCGCAGCTATCGCTTCATATGCTTCCGATGATGAAACAACGTGCTTACTTGCAGCCGAATGAAACTGTGTACCTTTCCATCTCGAACTTGTCCGCGTTCGTCGCTCCGCGGATTCGAGTCAATTGGAACACTCAAGATGGCATGCCTCATGAAGCTTGGATCGACCGTCTACTGGGTGATCCAAACCCGGAGAAGGGCCTGATAGGTGAGCATGTGAGTTACAGCGGAGATGCGAGTACGTCAGCAACCGTCCAGCTGGGAGTGGCGTCAAACTTGGATGAACAAGACAACCGAGTTCGACTCTATTACGCCAGTCAATTTGGCAATGGAGGGTGGATGGAGGTTCACAGATGGGAGGCGTGGAACACTAGCTCCGACCCCGAACATCCCGCCTGGCAGCATAGGCACACTATTGAGGCTCCTAAATGGATGACCCTGAGCGAGATGGGCTTCTGACTACTCATGGGAACGGCACATCCTATACGCAAGTGAGTATCGGACTGCTGGAAGTTTGTTTGACCCAGACGAATGCGTCAGAAGGTGGGAACAACGTCGGCATCCTGCATCTCACTAGTAACAACTGCGGACCGTTCGAGGGTCGCGGTCGATGAGCCATGGATTGGTACTCATAGGGACAGAACCCAGGCCTACAGTGACATATGGAGCTTGGCGAAGGCCCAACCGAACACGATAGCGACTACGCCTCTGAAGGAGCCGGTCGAGGAGCTAGAGGTCCCCGCCGTCTATGACACGGGGTTCTCGTGGGAAGACGGGATCGGCATCCAGTCAGGATGGGGCGGACGACGTAGGTGACGCACCCGGCACAGACACACTTTTTGGCCTACAAGCCACAGATCCCGGAAAGGAGCAGTGTCGACACGCCCTGGCTATACACACAATTTGATCATTAACCCTCACAATGCGAAGAACCGCCGTTCGGATGATCCGAACGGCGGTTCCTGTGTGCTGTGCGCCCCCCGGGACTTGAACCCGGAACCCACTGTTTCGGAGTCTCAGCAGACGACTCGCAGGTCAGCGACCTGACGGTCATCCCGTTCCACCCCCGATCAGACGTCGATCTCACCATTTCCGGGGACGCCGAAGTGCTCGCCTTCCCCGCCCCCGCCGACGACGTCGAGGCAGGTGCACGATGAGCGCCCCGACGATCGCCGAACTGCGCGAGACCACCCGCCGGGCCCGGGCACTGCACGACCGGGCAGCACACGACATCGCCACGAAGATCCTCCGCGGCGCACCGGAGACCTCCATCGCCGCGAGCGCCGAACTCTACCGGGAGCTCGGCGAGGAACTCACCGCCGCCGAGGCCCGGCTCGCCGAGGCCCTGGGTCGCACGGAAATGTCACAGAATGATCGACATTCGATCACCACCGCATCGAAATAAATTCCACTGCGGTACACGATCAGCGGAATGTTAGTTAGACTACAACTAACAATTGATATCATATGATGACTGTCTGACCTGGAACGATGGGTGCAAAATTCCAGCTTCGCTCACCAGTTACCGACACGTCAACTTGAATATCAATATGGTTGAGAATGGATCACGAAATGGTAATAGGGAGTGTTGTTTCAATCCATTCTCAGCAAGATCAGCGTATGCAGACACTTCCCACCCCAGCAGCGTGGCTGGGGGACCTCGACGCCTTCGACCGCTGGATGAGCGCAGCCGACCACCCCCGATCCACCCGGCGTATGCGCAACTACCACCTCCGCCGGTTCGCCACCACCACTGAACTCACCATCACCGAGGTCACCCTCGAGGACCTCATCACCTACCTCGGCGCACGCGACTGGAAACAGGAGACCCGGCGCAGCCACCAGTCCACCCTCAAATCCTTCTTCCGGTGGGCCACACTCACCAAACGCATCGACGACGACCCCACCGTCTACCTCCCGCGCGTGCGCACCACACCCGGCCTACCCCGCCCCTTCCCCGAAGAACTCCTCACGAGCACCCTCGCCACCGCACCCGAACGCGAACGCCTCATGATCCGCCTCGGCGCCGAAGTCGGCCTGCGCTCCTGCGAGATCTGCCTCGTCAACATCCGCGACATCGTCGGCCCCCACCAGCGCCCCTCGATCATCGCCCACGGCAAAGGCAACAAGGACCGGCGCGTCCCTCTGCCCGCCAGTCTCGCCGCACTCATCCGCGCGGCCGCCGGCGAGAACCCCGGCGGGTGGCTGTTCCCCGGCAAAATCGACGGACACCTGTCGAACAAACGCGTCATCGAACTCCTCGCCGACACCCTCCCCGGCGACTGGGCCGGCCACTCACTGCGCCACCGCTACGGCACCGTCACCTACGACGGATGCAAAGATCTGCGCGCCGTCCAGAAGCTCATGGGTCACGCCAACCCGCAAACCACCCAGATCTACGTCCACATCAACGACGACGCCCTCCACCACGCCGCATCCTTCGCCGAGATCGCCTGATAACGAAACGGCCACAACCACTACCGCAGCAGTCGAGCGGCACCTACGCTTCGCTCATGGGATCAATCATCGTCATCGCCGTCGGCTACGTCCTCCTCGTCTTCGTCGTCGCTCTGGGGGTGAGGCTGGGCATGCGGTGGTCACGCGCCGATGAACGCAAGGAACGCGCGGCCCGAGAATCCCTCGGGGTCGACCGCGCACAGAGGCCCGAGCCACCCAACCTCACCTGACAGGCCAGACCGTCATGGCCACGTGCGCGACACTGTGGTGCGACCGTGACGCCGTCTCACGCGGCCTCTGCAACAGGTGCCGAACACGACTCGTCAGCGGCACCAGCATGACCCTGCCACCGCGCCCCTACACCACAGCGGCCGGCAAGGCACGCCTGCGCGCCGAGGCCACCCGCCGACGCGAAGCCGGCCAAGGCATCGCCGACATCGCCGCCGCACTCGGCGTCAGCCCCACCGCACTCGGCAAATGGCTGCGCGCCTGGGGCGTGAACCCCGGCGAACGCTTGCTCGCGCCGAATCAGTGCCAACCGTGGAGCGTCGAGGACGCGGAGTTCGCGTTGTCTCGGACGGATCTGACTGTGGCGGAGCGGGCCGCGGTGCTCGGGCGCAGCGTGTCCGGAGTCGAAGAGCTTATCCGCCAGCACCGTCTGGGCCGTCGGTAGTCTCGGCGCGGAGCCTGGCGATGTTCGCTTCGTGCTGTTCCACCAGCGGGGCCGGCTTGCCGTCGGGTACCGCCGGGGCGAGGAGTTCGTGGACGCCGCGGGTCCAGAGTTCGTTGTCGTTCATGATGCAGTTCCTCTCATCGAGCTGTGTGTGGTCCAGTATGACGACGCCGGCGGCCGAAGTATACGACTCTCCCCAGGCACGACGAAGTGGCCCCCACCGCGGTGACGGTGAGGGCCAAGTCGTGGAACGGACGGTCAGGCGTCGAGTGCCGCACGCACCGCGGCGTCCTTGGCTTCGAGGAGCTTGCGCAGAGCGACCGACTTCTCAGGCCCATCCGGCAGTGCGTCATCGACCTCAGCGGCGAGCGCCGCGAATTTCGCGGAGGTCGCGCGCAGCAGAGGGTTGGTGAGGTGGTCGTAGGTGAAATAGCGGAGGATCAGGGCAGGCATTCGGGTGACCTTTCAGTGGCGGGGTTCGTACCCGTCCGGGGGCGGAGTGGCGTCGACCTCGGTGCCCGGGTCGTCTTCCGGGTCGGCGTCGCCGGCAGACTCTGGTCTGAACGCCGACGTCACGGTGTACCCTTCCCCGTCGGCGTCTCCGTCGGGAGCGGCGTCACCGTCGACGGCGGTCGCGTCGTCGGGGTCGTCTGCGCCGTCGCCGACGGGTTCGACCTCCTCGGAGTCGAGGCCGTCCCAGTTGCCGAAGTCAGGGTCCGTCGGTGCGGCTCCGAGGCCGAGCGTGCGCAGGGCGCGTTCGACGGCGGGGATCGCCATGACACGAGCGATGACCGCGGAGACGAGGGCCGCGGCGGTGGCGATGCCGACGAGGATGAGTCGCAGCTGCTCGGGTGGTTCGACGTTGGATCTGGTGAACTCGTCGAGGACGATCCGCACGATCTCCGGGACGACGACGAGGGCACCGATGATGCCGGGAATCCACGCCTGGATGAACGTGCGCACTGCGGCGCGTGCAGGGTGCTCGGTCTGGGTCGCCGAGGCGTTGGGTGTGGTGACGATCTTCATGATGGGTGTGCTCCTTCTCAGTCCGTGAGCTCGGTCCACTTGATGTCGGTGACTGCGACCGCACCGTCACCGGAGACGTTCTTGGCGACGACGTAGAGGCGCATGTCGCCGCCCATCTTCGGGCCGATGTTGCACTTGTCGACCTGGGTGAGCTCGGCGTGCACGTCGCCGCCACCGGCGCGGCCGTGAACGGTGACCCGCTTGTAGTCGTAGCGGGTGGCGCCCTTCTTCGTCTTCGAGTTGTACTCGCCGAGGCGCAGCCACACCTCGGCGACCTGGCCCTCGCGCAGGCCGTTGATGGTCAGGTGGGTGTTGACGGCGAATGTCTCACCGCGCTTCGTGGAGGTGAGGAACGACCAGGTGTTCTTCGCTCGTGTCTTGAGCGTCGTCTCCCGGTTCGGCGGCAGAGGCTGCTTCGCAGTGCGACGGTCGGAGGTCTTGAATGACATGTCGAGGATTCCCTTCCTGGGTGCGGGTGTGGGGTTGGTGGGTTTCGGGGCCGGCGGTCGGCCACCGGTCTTCGTGAGCTTGAGGCGCTTGCGGAACGTGTCCCCGTTGAACGAGGCATCCGACTTCCGCCCGGGTGGGGAGCACGTCTCGGCGTGCCGCAGCGCCCGGGACTCGGAGAGGTCGAACTCGTCGAGGAGGGCACGCACGAGCTTGAGATACGCTTCGTACTGGGCTTTCGGCCAGTCCTCCATCGCACCCTCAGCTTCGATGCCGATCGCATACGAGTTCGTCATCGTGCTCGACCGGGACTTCCCGGCATGGTTCGCGACGCCGGCCGCGAACACGTACACGACCCCGGTGCGGCCTAGACCTAACTGGGCGAGCGGGCCAGGTAGGCCCGGGCGCCCGTTCTTGACGACGTTGAACGTCGGGTACTCCGTGGAGCGTTTGAACGATCTCGGGGTCGCGGTGTGGTGAAGGGTGATCGTCTTCACGCCGCGCATGGTCGCGCGGCCCCGTCCCTCCCAGTCACCGACCCACACGACCTCGAGACCGGACTTCTTCACCGCCCTCGCGATCCGTGGGGCGAGCGCATACGCCATGGTTGCCTCCTTCAGGCATGAGAAACGCCCCGAGACGATGCGTCAGGGAGCGTGATGGTGGTTGATGGTCAGGTGATGTCGTCGTGGGTGAGGCCGTTCTCCGCCATGCGGCGGCGGAGCCGGTACTCGACGTCGAGGAGGGCAACATTCGGGACTGCCGAAGGTTTGGTTGACTCCAAGACCGCATGATTCCTGAGAGGGCGTCGTGCTG
>NZ_BAAAMB010000009.1:0-91031 GCF_039528855.1 Brevibacterium sanguinis
AGGAGACCATTGAGCACCCAGTCACCATTGCGTTTGGGTCGCATCGTCACCGCATAGTCACTGCGTGGTGTCTCCTCGACCGGTTTCTTGCCATCCGGGTCGATATACCCCAGCATCCGATTGAAGATCGCACGAATATCGCTCACCCGCACGGTCGGCGCATAGGCGACGAGGCGTTTTTCCACATCCGCCCGCTGCTCGGCACTGACCCAGTCGGGGAGGGCGGCCAGGCAGTCATCTATGGTCTTCGCCTGCCCTGCCGACAACGCTCCCGTGTGCAGGGCTTCGGAGACTTCAGGACACAAGGGTTTCAGTGCCTGCCCGGCCAGATCCACCCGCCCACCAAGGTTCTTGGCCATCTCGGCCCGCCGGTGGGCTTCTGTCCGGGTGAGGTTGAGCCGGTCCTGGATGAGAGACTTCGTGTCCTTCGCCCCCGTCTCCGCCGGTGTCCCCACCCGGTCATAGACCGACAGGGCGAGGATCGACAGGGCTTCCGAGACTCGGGAGAGGGCTTCGGCACCGTCGACGAGGAGGAGTGCCTCGTCGGGGCCCATGGGTTTGTCAAAGGACCGCAGTTGGGCATCGAGGTGCATGAGGGTGGTGATGCCGGTGGTGACTTCCGGGGCGAACGCAGTCAGGTCGGCCCACGCGGTGCCGGTGAAGAGGGGGTGCCTGCTCACCCAGGCGGGCACGTCGGTGTCCCCGTCCAACGCCGCAGCCGCCGCAGCGATCTCAGCGATCTCGGCCTCAACAGAGTCTTGTTCCTCACCCGAGGGTGTGGATGGGTCGCCGGCGGCATCAGTGGTGTGGGGGCTGGCTGAATCGTGTGCGGCACCGTGGACACGACCGGTGACATCGTCACTGTCAAGAGGCTGGTCACTGTTCTCGCTGGCGCCCGTATGGAGCGAACCGGCGGGACCGGGCTGGTTCGCATCATCGCCGTCGAGGTCATCGTCGCCGAGGGTGTCGAAGTAGGTGCTCTCCGGCTCGAGTTCGGGATCCTCTGCGGGTGGGGTCGGGGTGAGGCCGGCGAGGGTGTCGGCGAGGGGGTTTCCGGTGAGGTCGATGCCGGCGTTGGTGAGCTGATCGAACAGGGATTCGGTATCCGGGGTGTCACCCGAGGATGGGGAGGATTCCGGTGAAGACGACCCGGCCGTGTGCGCACCTGCGGCGTCGTTGCCGGGGGTGGGGTGTTTGCGGTTCGGGGTGAGTGTCATGGTGTCCAGGGGTCCATTCGCCATTGTCCATGTCTTGTGACCTATTATACACCGTTTCGGTGTGTGTCAAGGTGTTTCTTTGGTTTTTGTTCGACTATTTTCCTGGTGTTCTAGGTTTTTCGATTCCTAGAGCAAGTTGTGTTGTCTACGTGCCGATGCGTATCCCGACATCGGTGTCAGCAGGGGTTCGTGTGTGTTCCGGGGTGGGTCGATGCTACAGGTCGGCACAGACACGACCACACAACAGACACGTCCGCACGAGAGACGTCTGCCAGGCTCGCGACAGCAGTACGCGCCGACCGTTGACGACGGCGGATTCGGGCAATGAATGCTGGACGAGCAAGCGCCGCTGGTCGAACGATGACGGCTGGTCGAACAATGCCCGCTGGTCAGATAATGACCGGCGATCGAACAATGGCCGATGATCGAGCCACTAACCCAGCGCTCGGCAATCGAGCCGCGAACTCAGCGCTTGGCAATCGAGGCGCAGACTCAGTCAGCGTTCGGCAGACGAGCCGCGGCCCTCACTCTCGGCGAGCTGTCGGAGGTAGTCGTTGTAGGCGTCCAGCTCCTTGTCGCCGTGCATCGCAACCTCACGGTCACGGATCTTGTTGTTCTTCGACTCCTGACGGAACCACGTGATGAGGATGATGAGGAGAATGATGACGGCGGGACCCTCGCCGTACGCCCACGCAATCCCACCGGCGAGTTTCTGATCTTCCATGGGGTCGATCCCCCACCTCGGCGGGAGTTGGGCGAACCGATCGACCAAGGGCAGCGCCGCCATCATGACGATGACACCGAAGAACGCGTGCAGACCCGCTTCCATGAAGGAGTGGAAGATGCGGACGACGTGCGATTCGGGGACGGGAAGCGGGTCGGCAGGGATGAGCGTTGCGTTGAAGACGATTCCAGTGAAGAGGAAGACGAGTTCGAGCGCGATGTGGACGCCGATGCCCTGGTTGAAGACCCAGCTCGCGGCGTCGGAGAGATAGAGGCCGTAGAAGAGGGCGAGGAACAGCGGGATCGAGAACAGCGGGTGGACGATGATCTTGCCCGGCCACGATCGCAGGCCGAAGATGGCCGTTCTCAGGATCATCCGGCCCGGCAGATTCCGCGGTGTCGAGCGCAGCAGGAGCGTTCCGGGAGCGCCGAGGAGGAGCAACGGTGGCACGGCCATCATGAGGGTCATCTGCTGGAACATGAAGACCGAGAACATGACCTGGCCGTAGCCCTCGATCGCCAGTCCCATGGTCGCGGCGAGGAGCAGGCAACCGAGGAGGAAGAGGATCCCCCGCCATGCCGGCCACGGGCGCTTCTGGACGGCGAGACGGATCCATCCGATGACGTAGGCGAGAGCGACGAGCCCCGCGATGACGGGTATGACGGGTATCGGCTGCAGGTCGAAGCCGAGAAATGCTTTCAGGGACGGCGTTGCGGTCGGAATCCACGCCAGGTCAGTCATGTTGCGTACGGCACCTATCTCACACGGGTCTCGCTGTCTCAGCGAGTAGGTCTGACGACTAGGTTACTCCCCTGTCAGAGCCAGCGAGTGAACTGCCGACTCGTGAGCAGGTTATCCACAGATTCAACTGCATCTGTTCTCAATCCATGAGTTCTCGCATAATGTGGGACACCCTGGCGCCTGGCCATCAGAGGTGCCGTCGGCACGAACCGCAGTGTCAGCATCACGGACCACAGAGGCGTGGAATGAGAACCGGAATCGCTACACCAGCTCGTCGAACCACCATCCGTCGCCGTCTCCGCACGGCTGCCGCAATCGCGGCTGTGGCCGCCGTCGGCGCGGTCATCTCAGGGTGCGAGGACAACTCCCCCGTTGCAGCACCGACGTCGACTCTTCCCGCGGCAGATCCCTCGGCTGGAGCGTCGACGCCGACCGTCCCCGAGTACACCACCGACCTCGACCTCACCGACGACGAGAAGAAGGCGGTCGACGGGGCGCTGGTGGCGTTTGAGGGATACATCGAGACGATTAACCAGGTCTTTTCGTCTGGGGGAAAAGATTTGGACGGAGCCGATCAATTTGCTCGTGATGGTTCGCTGGAGTCGCTCCAGACTGAAGCTGAGTCAATGAGCACCAACAATCAGTACATGGCAGGCAAGTACGGTGCCTACGACGTCCGCATCGAAAGCGTTGAGGAGACTGAGGATGAGGCTCCTTACACGCAGGTAAGCATTCTGTTCTGCACGAAAGATTCCGAATGGAAAGTCGTGGACCAGGGCGAAGAGCTCCCTTCATCCGCGCCTAAAGGCTTTACAATGCAACACGTTGCTGATAACAGAGACGGTGCGTGGAAAGTCGCCAATCAGTACCTTCGGAGCAAAGAGTGCGACTAAAGAATTGGCTAAGCGGTCCGGCAGCCATCCTGTTGATAGTGATGATGGTGGCTGGCTTTCAAACTGCCGTTTTAGCATCCGGTCCTGACTGCGGATCGATGATTGGTCGCGATTGTGGCGTGGTGCAACCCCCTACTCCCCCAGGTCCGCCCGGTGGAGGCGGAGGCGGCGGTGACGGAGGAGGCTCCGGTGGAGGTGGCGGCTCCGGCGGCGGAGGCGGATCCGGTGGAGGCGGAGGCGGCGGCTCCGGCGATGGTGACGGTGACGGGCGCCCGGACTGCGTCTACGAAGAGCTCGGCTATATCTGCGCTGACCTGCCCGGAGGCGGTGGCGGAGGGGGCGGAGGAGGTCCGGCGCGACCGGCACCGCCCACGGAGATCCCCGAATCGCAGTTCCAGACATTCGACATCCCTGCGCCGACCATTCACGCCTGGCCCAAGGACTGGGCGGTCATCGGCAAACCCGCCGCCTTCTGGACGAACGCCGACGTCAGCTACATCGACATGACTCTCCTCACCTACGCCGTGCAGGTGAAGGTGACTCCGGAGAAGTACAGTTGGAACTTCGGCGACGGCACCGGCGCGACGACCACAACCAAGGGCTCGAAACCGCAGCCCGGCGACAAGCCGGAGATCGGCCACGACTTCCAAGAGGTCGGACCGACCACCGTCGAGATGACGACGACGTTCACCGGCGAATTCTCCGTCGACGGCGGACCTTGGATCCCCATCGACGGCTACGCCTATGTCGCCAGCAACGAGCTGACCATCGACGTCTATCGGTTCCACCGCTACCTCGTCGACGAGGACTGCAACGCGAATCCGAATGGTCCCGACTGCAATTGACTCGACTGCAGCTGAACTGACCGCAATTGACCTGCAGCGCAAATCAGTTCGTGCTGAGCCGCGCACCCAGCACCCGCAGAACTCCCCCTACCCGAAACCCGCAGTACGCCACGCGCCCGAAACCGCAGAACGACTGAAGTGGAATCGTCCCCGACCCTTCCACGACACCTGCTGAATCGCCGCCCGTTCCCCCGCGCCACCTCCCTCAGTCCACACCTGCCGAATCGTCGCCAATTCACACAGGAAAACCTCAAGGCTCCCTGAGAGACTATCGCCATGGTTTGCCGACTCACCGAGTTGCTCGTCGACTCACACTGGCGCGTTGTCATCATCGGCGCAGGTCAGGCCGGTCTCTCGGCCGCGCACTACCTCTGGCGCGATGGTTTGAAACCTGGTCGGGACTTCATCGTCCTCGACGCCAGCGACGGCCCCGGCGGTGCCTGGCGGCAGCGCTGGGAATCCCTGACGCTCGGATCGACGAATCACATCGCCGACCTCCCCGGCTTCCCCCTCGGCGCCCCCGACCCATCCGTGCCCGCATCCGAGATCGTCACCGACTACTACTCCCGCTTCGAGAAGGAACTCGAACTCTGCGTCGTCCGTCCCGCCGAGGTGGCCCATGTGACCTCGGACGACACCGGTACCGGACCGCTCAAGCTCACCGTCATGCTCGACGGCGAACGCCTCCACCTCACAAGCGACTACCTCATCAACGCGACGGGCACGTGGACCCACCCCTACGTCCCCTACGTACCCGGGATCGCCGAATTCGAGGGCAAACAGCTCCACACCGCCCAGTTCCGCGAGGTCGAGGACTTCCGCGGCCTGCGCACGCTCGTCGTCGGCGGCGGCATCTCCGCCACCCAGTTCCTCCTCGAACTCGCCACCGTCACCGACACCCTGTGGGCCACCCGCCGTCCACCGAACTTCACCGCCCGCGAATTCGACGGCAACTGGGGACTCGAGGTCGAACGCGCCGTGCGCTCCCGCACCCTCGCCGGACTCCCCCCGGCCAGCGTCGTCCGCACCACCGGGTTGCCGCTGCGCCGCGAATTCCTCGACGGCGTCGAATCCGGAGTCCTCGTCTCCCGTGGCATGTTCGATGAGATCCTCCCCCACGGCGTGCACTTCCCGGCCCGGCCCGCCGAGGAGGCAGTGACCTCCGAGGGCCTCGGCCCCTCCCACAGCGACCGACTCGCCCTCCCCCAGTCATGGCAGCCGTTCCCCGAAGAGCGCATCGAAGAGGTCGACGTCATCTTCTGGAACACCGGATTCCGCGCCGCCCTCAACCACCTCGCACCCCTCCACCTGCGCACCCGCGAGGGCGGCATCGCAATGGACACCGAGGTGGCCGTCCGGGACGATCACCGCATCTTCCTCGTCGGCTACGGTTCCGCGAGCTCGACGATCGGCGCGACCCGCGCCGGTCGCATCGCCGCCCGCGAACTCCTCAAACGCCTCGAGACCACCGCTGACAGCGGCTCGGCCGGCCAGAGTCCCGCACCATCCACTGCGACTGCGACTGCGGACGGTCGAACAGCGGAAGCACCTGCCGACACCGCTGAGACGTCCAGTCATGAGAACCTCAGCGCTCAGGCACCCGGCACCGAGGCAGCCGACAGTGACGCGGCGTCCGCCGACCCCGACGAGTCCGTTCCCGCCGTCGCGCTCGACGCCGTACCGCAGGCTCAGCGCCGGGCTGGAGCGACCGTCAGTTCAGCCCCGGCGGCGGAGTGAGATTCTCGTCGGCCAGACGCACCGTCGGCAGCATCGTCGCGAAGACGTCAGCGGTAGCCTGATCCTCGCTCTTGACGACCATCTCCAGGGTCACCTTGAATTGTCGACCCTTCACCTGCACACCGGCTGCCACCCCGTAGATCAGTGACTCCGAGGACTCGATCGACCGCATGTCATCGGGGCCGAGAGTGCCGGTGAACGTCCAGTACTCTCCCCCGGTCACCTGCCCGGTCTCCTCCGACGACATCTGGGATCCTGCCGAGTCGAACGTCGCATCCTGCGCGGACTTCACGACGTCGGCCGGTGTGATGTCGTCGTCCTCATAGCAGTTGACCGTCATGAGCGCGCCGGGCCCGCGCTCGAACAGGCGGTACCCGTCATATCCCGTCGAGTCGCTCCACTCGTCATCCATCGCAATCGCGATGGGCACCGGACACGACTGCCCCACGTCGATGGCCTGCTCCGTCATCCCCGGCGGAATCGCCCCGACACCGGACTCCGAGGTCGGCGTCGACGTCGACCCATCGCCGACGCCCACCTTCACGGGCGCGGAATCACCCTCGTTCGTGCTCACCCGCATCGCCGAGCAGCCGCTGAGAACCACGGTCAGCGCGAGAAGGCCGGTGGTCAGGGATCGCAGGGTCATCGTCAGGCCTTCCGTCAGAGTCACCACCATCCTACCGGCGGGCGCCGTCTGCAGCCTCGCCTCAGATGCCTCCGGCGGGCGTCGTCTGCAACCTCGCCTCAGGCGCCTCCGCCGGGCGCCGACTGCAGCCTCGCCTCAGACGCCGATGCAGAAGACGGCACCGTTCATTTCAGGCCCGGCGGCGGCGTGACCGGATTCCCCGCGAAGCGCACGGTCGGCAGCATCAGCGCGTAGACGGCGGCCGCCTCGGCGTCGTCCTTCTTCGCTGCCATCTCAACGCTGACCCTGTAGAGCCGTCCCTCATCCCGCAGCCCCGCCACCGCACCGTAGAACACCGACTCCGTGCCGCCGATCGAACGCACCGACGAGGCGCCCAGCTCTCCCTGGACGGACCAGTAGACTCCGCCCGGCATCTCGCCGACCTTCTCGGTGACGACGCGGGAGCCCGGGTCGGTGAGGATCACATTCATGGCCTCGTCGGTGACGGACTCCGGGCCATCGCCGCCCCAGGCATAGCAGTTGACGCTGATGAGGCGCTCCTCCCCGTTCGCGTAGACCTGATAGCCGCTCACTCCCCCGGCGTCGATCCATCGGGGGTCGGCGGCGAATTCGATGGCGATCGGGCACTCGTCTCCGAGAGCGGCCTCAACGTCCTGCCACCCTTCCGGAATCGCGTCGGCGTTCCCCGTCTCCGGTGAGCCGTCACTGACTCCGACGGCCACCGGCCCGGAATCCTGCTCAGACGTGCTCACCCTCAGAGCAGAGCACCCAGAGGTGAGCAGACAGGCAATCAGCATCCCGCCGAGCAGCCGCCGAGGGGTCATCGTCACGCCTTCCGTCGCAGTCAGCAACATCGTACGGCACGGGCCGCGGCCGGACCCTGGCGTGAATCCCAACCGGGGCATAGCCTTGAGGACATGGCTGATCTCCCCCTCCTCGACGATTCCGACATCGACCGCGTCCTCTGCATCGTCGCCCACCCCGATGACATGGAGTACGGCGCCTCAGCGGCGGTGGCGAAGTGGACCGGCCAGGGGAAGACCGTCGCCTACCTTCTGCTCACCCGCGGTGAGGCGGGCATCCGCTCGATGCCGCCGGACCAGGTCGCTCCGCTCCGCGCGGAGGAGCAGGCGCGGGCGTGCCGCATCGTCGGCGTCGACGACCTCGAGATCCTCGAGTTCCCCGACGGCATGCTCGACGTCAGCCAGGAGCTGCGGCGCGCGATCGCGAAGAAGCTGCGCGAGTTCAGGCCGGACGCCGTCATGGTGACGAACTGGAATCTCGAGACGGCGTGGGGCCTCAACCACGTCGATCATCGGGCGGCCGGCATCGCGACGGTCGATGCGATCCGGGACGCAGACAATCCGTGGCTGTTCACCGACCTCGCCGATTCCGGTCTGGAGGCGTGGAAGGCGAGTCGCCTGCTCGTCACCGGCCCCGACTCACCGACGGATGCGATCGAACTGAGCGCCGCGGATGTCGCCAAGGGCGTGGAATCGCTCGAAGCGCACACGGTCTACCTCGAAGCGCTCGGGGATCATCCCGAGCCGAAGGACATGATCACCGACATCTGCGCGAACACCGGCGCACAGGCAGGCGTCGAATACGCCCTGCCTGTGCGCGTGTACGAGATGTGAGGATCAGGCGCCGAGGGACGCCATCGCCGCATCGTAGTCGGGTTCGGTGGTGATCTCGTCGACGAGCTGCGTGTAGATCACCGTTCCCGTGTCATCGAGGACGACGACCGCGCGGGCGAGCAGTCCGGCCAGCGGGCCGTCGACCATCGTCACGCCGTACTCCTTGCCGAAGGCGCTGCGGAACGCCGAGGCGGTGACGACATCGTCAATGCTCTCCGCACCGCAGAAGCGGGCCTGCGCGAACGGCAGATCGTTCGACACGCACACGACGGTCGTGTTCTCGAGGCTCGCGGCGAGTTCGTTGAACCGGCGCACCGAGGCGGCGCACACTCCCGTGTCGACGCTCGGGAAGATGTTGAGCACGACCCGGGAGTCGGCGAATTCCGAGGAGTTGACCTCGCCGAGGTCGTTGCCGACGAGCGTGTAGGCCGGGGCCTGCGTGCCGATGGCCGGGAGGTCTCCGGAGGTGTGGACGGGGTTGCCTTCGAGTGCTGTGGTCGCCATGCTTCGATCGCTCCTTGACGGACGGTGAATGGGTCGTTCCTCACTCTACGGCAATCGTCGTCGGCCTCAACCGACCGTCCAGCGCCGAGGCGAACCACCTCCTCGGCGGGCCGCCTCAGTGGGCGGACGGCTTCGAGGCGAAGCGCTTCTCAACGATGATGAGGATGATGACGACGATCGCCCCGGCGACCGCGAGGAGCACCGGGCCGAGCACGGGGTCGTAGGGGGCGAGCAGGCCACCGGCACCGTGCGGTTCGCCGTCGGAGCCCACCTCGGCGGCGGACTGCCACGGCCACAGAGCGCGGAGGGATCCGAGCATGAGTCCGGCCATGATGAGCAGCGTCCACCAGCGGTGATTGTGGAGGAAGTAGCGGAGGATGTTGACGAAGACGGCGAGGCCGACGACGGCGCCGAGGCCGAAGACGGCGATGTAGACGAGGTCGCGTTCGTCGACGGCCCGCAGAGTCGTCGTGTACATGCCGACGGCGAGAAGGAAGAACGAGCCGGAGACACCGGGCACGACGAGCGCGCAGATCGCAACCGAGGCGACGAGGAAGACGGCGATGAGCGGGGGGTTCTCCACCTCGGCGCCGCCGGCCAGCCCGGTCATCCAGAACGCCAGCGCGGCCGCGGCGATGAACGCGAGGATGCCGAGCGCGATGGGTTCGCGCCGCGTCCGGGGCGGCAGCATGAGCAGGGGCACGAGGATGCTCGCGGCGACGAGTCCGAAGAACAGTCCGCGGGCGAGTTCGGGATTGTCGGTGACGAATCCGGCCATGAGTCCGGCGATGCTGAAGACCGCGGTGGCCATGCCGAGGAGGACGGGGATGATGAGGAACCAGTCGGTGCGCTTGAGCTCCGCGAGAGCCCCGGACAGCCGATCAGGACCGGTGACGAGCGTCTTCGCGGCCTTGACGACGTGTGCGGCGGAGTCGATGAGCTGGTCGTAGACACCGGTGACGAGGGCCACCGTGCCGCCGGAGACGCCAGGGACGAGCTCGGCGGAGCCGATGAGGAAACCGCGCACGAGGTCGAGGGGAATCCACGCCTTCGAGCGGCGCGGCGCGTCAGTGGGCGTGCTGGTGTGATTGGGGGCAGGAGAAGTCAAGGGTCGCTTTCGTCCGACGACAGGGCATGGGATTCGCCTCTATCGTCTCACAGCGGTCTGCGCCCTCCCTGATCGCGCAGGTGAGCGGCCCGTCCCGATCAGTCGCCGACGGCCCCGTCGATGCTCTCTCGGAGGAGGTCGGCGTGCCCGAGGTGTCGGGCGTACTCCTCGATCATGTGGATGAGCACCCACCGCACGTTCTGCACGCTGCCGTGGGAGCGGCGGCGCAGCGGTGTGCCGAGATCGGCGATGCCGGCGAGCACCTCCCGTGAGCTCTCGACCGCGCGTTCGTGGAGGTCGAGCAGCTCCTCGGGCGAATCGTCAGCGGCGCTCTCGAAATCCCAGTCGCGGTCACTGCGCCAATCGATCGCCGCGAACGGTTCGGGCAGCGCCTCCCCCGCCGTGCGATCGAGGAACCACGTGTACTCGACGAGGCTGAGATGCTTGAGGAGGCCGCCGAGCGTGAGACTCGAGGCGCCGACGGTGCGCCGCAGCTCCTCCGCGCTCAGCCCGGCGACCTTCCGGCGCAGCACCTGCCGTTGGTAGTCGAGGAATTCGACGAGACCCTCACGCTCGTCAGGCTGGTCACGGGGTTCGTCCAGCGGCAGGTTCATCGGAGCTCCTCACTCTCTGCCTTGCGACTCTCTGCCTTGCGGCGACCGATGTCGAAGACGTAGCCCTCGGGGTCGGTCAGCGTCGTCCATTCGATGCCGTATTCGTCGAACGAGGCGACCTTCGTCGCTCCCAGCGCCACGGCGCGATCGACATCGGCAGGATAGTCGGGGTCGTCGAGGTCGATGTGGAGAGGATTCTTCGCCACGACGCGACCTGAGCTCTCCGCGCCGGCACTCCGAGCATCGGCCCGGTCATCGACCTTGAGGAAGAGCATGCCCGGGGTCGGCGATGCCCCGTCATGGATTCCGCCGATGCTCGCAACGAACTCATTGGCGCCCTCATCGATCTCGGCGTGGAGCAGCTCCGCCCAGAACAGCGACTGGGTTTCGACGTCAGTGCAGTCGAAGGTGATGCTCAGGGAGTTCAGCGAGGCCATGACACGTGGTCCTTCCGTATATGGTCGAGCAGTCGATGACGGGTTCCACCCTATGCCGCGGCACTGACGCGGCCGCCGCTGACCGAGATCCGCTGTCATGTGACGTCTCAGCCGGCCGCGAGGTGCGGGCTCAGGCGCGCGGCTGGCGTGCGAGCTGACGGGACTGGGCGACGAGGCGACCGGCTGAGTCCCACAGCTCACAGTCCTCTTCGAACATGCCGCCGGCGATGTTGCGGGTCTGCACCTTCACGCCGATCCAGCCCGGTGCCGGGTTCGCCCGCACGTGGGCGGTGAGCTCCATCGTCGGCGCCCAGTTGAAGCGCCCGAGGTCGAACATCACCGGCGGGAAGGCGTCGAGGAAGGCGAGCAGCGCCAGCGGATCGGGATCGGCGCCGTCGGCGAGCCTGATCCATCCCTGGAGGAGACCGCGCCCGCTCGGGCGGCCCGCGGCGAATCCTGCGGTGGCGGGGTCGAGACGCATGTCGTAGCGGAAGACGACGGGTGCGGAGTCGAGGAACTCCTGCGGTCCCTCGGCCATCGGAATGCAGTCGTCGGGGTCGGGAAGCTCCGGTGGCTGGGCTGAGGTGCCGACGTCGTCGGGAAGCGCGCCGAGGCTGCCGAACGTCGCGAGCGCCGTGATCCTCGGCTGCCCCTCCTGACTGAGATCGGCGCCCAGCGTCGCACTCGAGCGCCCGGTGCGGATGGTCCGCACCGCCGCCTCGGCAGGCCCGGAATCACTGGGACCGAGATAGTACGCGGAGATGACGAGCGGATCCGGCGTGGCGGGAACGGTCTGCGCCATCGCTCGACCGATGACGCCGAGGAGGTAGCCCCCGTTGACGGCGCCGCCGACCTTCCAGCTGCCGTCGAGGTCGGCGGAGAAGCGGGCGTCGCCGCGCGGAGTCACTGCGGTCGCACGGGCGAACTCGCTCTGGGTCTCATCGGTCATGTGACCCACGTTACCAATTACTGATCGGTAGACAAGTCATCGTGAGCGACGACTTCGGCGTTCGTTGCCGCGGCGATAGTTCCCTGTCGCGCGCGCGAGCAGCTGCTGGTCGACGGCATCGCTGCGACCGAGCTTGGGAATGAGTGCGGCGGCCTGCCGACCGCCGAGCTCCATGACGGTGCGGCCGCCGCGCCCGATGACGATGACTCCGGACTTCGTGATCCGGTAGTCGAAGGGATCGCCGTCGATGCTCACTGTCGCTCCCCTCCCTGCCGTGACGGACTACCGTTGTTGCCATGAGCATATCCCTCGAACCGATCGTTCCCGCAGGCCGCGATCGCGCCGCACTCATCGAGTTCTTCTCGACGAACGCCTTTCCCTACCACGCGCGGGCGGGAGTGCGGTCGGTCGGTGAGGCCGCCGAGTTCGTCGACTCCGGTGGCTTCCTCGGCGAGGACGGCGTCGCACTGTGGGTCGTCGACGCCGAGCTGGGTCGGATCGGCCTCGTGCGCATCGACGACCTCGGTGCTGACACACCGGAATTCGACCTGCGCTTGGCGGCGGATCACCGCGGCAGGGGCCTGGGCGAAGCGATCCTCAGGGCAGTGACGGACCATCTGTTCACGACCACCTCGGCGCTGCGCTTCGAAGGGATGACAAGGGCGGACAACGTCGCGATGCGGAAGGTATTCGTCCGGGCGGGGTGGACGAAGGAGGCTCACCACCGGCGGGCCTGGACCGTCGAGGGCGGCGACCGGCTCGATGCCGTCGCGTATGCGATTCTGCGCGAGGAATGGGAGACCGGCGTGAGGATTCCGGTCGCCTGGGACGACCAACCGGACTGAGCACAGAGTGCGTGACTGAGCACAGGAATCGGGACTGCGTGCACAGATTCGGACAGCGCACAGAGTTCAGGGACAGCGAAGCGCCCCTGGTGATGTCCACCAGGGGCGCTTCTGCTGCACTCACACGATCACTCAGTGATCACAGAGTCTCAGTTCTTCTTGACCCGACGCATCGTCAGCACCACAGCGGCTCCGCCGACGAGGAGCAGGCCTGCACCGGCAGCGAGACCGGTGAGCTCAGCACCGGTGCGGGGCAGATCGCCGCCGCCGTCACCGCCGTCCTTGCCACCATCGTCGCTGCCACCGCCGCCGTTGCCCTGGTCATCGGAGACGACCGTGAACGAACCGGTCAGGGGCGACTCGTCGTCGGTGTCGTTGGCACCGGTGACGGACACGTCGTACTTGCCGCGGTAGACCGAGGGGTCGGAGGCGCTCGTGCCGTAGATCGAGAATCCGGCGACGCCGTCGGCGTTCGCAGTCTCGGTCAGCTCGATGCCCTCGACGTTGTCGGGACCGGCGACGACCTTGAGCGTGACCGTCTCACCCTCGTCGAAGTCCTTGACGGTGATCTTCACGCCCTTGTCCTCCTGGACGAAGTCCGTGTCGACGATCTCCTGCGGGGTGATCGAGATCGCGCGCTCAGCCGGAGCCTCGCCGCCGTCCTTCGAATCATCCGAATCGGCGTTAGCGTCCTTCGCGTCGGCTGCGGCATTGGCACCCGCATCCTTCGCGTCGGCACCCGAGTCCGCGTTGGCGTCCTTGGCATCAGCACCGGCATCGGCTTCTGCACCGGCGTCAGCCTCAGCATCGTCACCATTGGCCGCAGCGTTCGCGTCATCAGCGGCCTCGACGGTCACCGTGAACTCCGTGACCTCGGATTCCTGACCGTCGACGACGGCCTGGGCGGTGTAGTCGTAGGCACCGACAGCTTCGGGGCCTTCGATGGTGAAGTTTCCGTCGGCGTCGGCCGTGACGGTCTCCGAACCGGTCGGAGCGGCCTGAGCTGTGGCACCCGCCGTCTGCTTCGGAGCGGACTGCGCACCGGCCTTCGGCGCCCAGGTGATCTTCACGTCAGCGTTCGGAGCAGCCTGACCGGTCACCTGACCGTTGGGCTTGATCGTCTGGTCGCCGGCCTTCGGCGCTTCCGGCTGTTCCGGGTTGCCGTCGTCAGAAGCGTCAGCCTCGGCACCGTCAGCACCCGCATCAGCGTTGGCACCGGTCGAAGCATCCGCCTCGGCACCGTCAGCACCCGCATCAGCGTTGGCACCGGTCGAGGCATCAGCCTCGGCACCGTCAGCACCCGCATCAGCGTTGGCACCGGTCGAAGCGTCCGCCTCGGCACCGTCGGCACCCGCATCAGCGTTCGCACCGGTCGAAGCGTCCGCCTCGGCACCAGCGGTGGTGTCAGCGTTCGCGTCGTCGCCGCCACCGTCGTCCGGCGGGGTCAGGTTGAAGCTCTGGCCGGACTGCTCGAGGGAGTAGTCGAGGTCGGCAACCCAGCTGAGGTCAACTTCTTCGCCGTTCTCGTCGTCGGTCGGACCGCCACCGGAGATGACACCGACAGCAGTGTCCCCCTGGAACACTCCGCCGCCCGAATCGCCGGGACCCGAGAAGGGATCGTCCGTTTCAGCCTTGACGCCGAACCCATGGACGAAGCGTCCGCTGACGTTGAGGAACTGGTACTGCTCGTTGAATTCGGTCCACACGTCGCCTTCAGTCAGCCCAGTGGTGCGGCCCGACTTCTGGATCTTGCCATCGGTGTGAGGACCGACTTTGGTGATGTTGGTGGCCAGGCTTGCCGACAGGTCGTTGGTGCTCGCGGTCGTCCAGTCGGTCGCACCGTTCTTGACGTTGTACTTCGCGGGATCAACATTGATGACGGCGAAGTCGATGTCATCGGGCTGCGGCTGCTGTGAGTCGCTCGTGACCAGCTCTCCGCCGAACTTGTTGTAGCCCCAGTTTCCGACAATCCCGTTTCCGGAGCGGACGAAGCCTTCGCCGCCATTGGCCTGTGAAGCGGAAGGCAGTTCTGTTTCATCAATGACAGTGTCGCCCTGGAACTCACCGGTGTTCTTATCGATGACTTTGGCGCAGTGGCCTGCAGTCAGAACGACCGGCTTACCGCTGTCATCCCATCCGGAGAACCCGGTGGAGCAGACTGAGGCACCTCCTCCGGCCTGCATCAGGTAACCAGCGCCTCCGACGAGGTCGTTCGCAGCGTAGGCCTTGAACTGGCTGACACCGTATTCGACGTCGACATTCTCGTACTTGTCAGCGAGCTTCTCCAGTTCTTCGGTCTTCTTCTCCGCGCCGATATTGAGCGTGCCATTGCTTTCGCCATAGGCGTTGACGCCTGCGACATCGGCCAGAGCTTTCTGAACCTGAACGTCACTCTGCACGTCCAGCTTCTGCGGGCCGGTGGCCATCGCAGGGGACGCGAAGAACGCACTGCCGAGGCCGAGGGCCGCAGCGGCGGTCATTGCGAGCGAGCTCTGCACGAGCTTCTTCTGCATACTTTCCGTCTCTCTTCTTCGGGGAGTTACCAATGTCACAAAGTGATGACCTTAGTCACAAACAGGTTACGGGTCGCATCCAAGGACCACCAAGAAATGGCGTCTGTTCCTGTGAACTAAATGAACGAAACAGAAGACTGCTCGAACGAGACCGAGCAACCGAATTGTCTTCGTTCCTGTTCAGACCGCTGCTGAGTCGTGAGAACCCCACCAGAACGCCGCTCGGCCCCGGTGCGGCAACCTCTCGACTCATCGGGCGCGTGCCGCAGTGCAGCATCACGAAACGGAAAACAAGGGCGCCCCCGGTGTCTCCACCGAGGGCGCCCTGTCAACTCTGCTCACACCGCGACCGAACAGAGTCGGTCACTGTGCGAGGCTCAGCGCATTCAGTTCTTCTTGACCCGACGCATCGTCAGCACCACAGCGGCACCGCCGACGAGGAGCAGGCCTGCACCGGCAGCGAGACCGGTGAGCTCAGCACCGGTGCGGGGCAGGTCGCCGCCGCCGTCACCGCCGTCCTTGCCACCATCGTCGCTGCCACCGCCGCCGTTGCCCTGGTCATCGGAGACGACCGTGAACGACCCGGTCAGGGGCGACTCGTCGTCGGTGTCGTTGGCACCGGTGACGGACACGTCGTACTTGCCGCGGTAGACCGAGGGGTCGGAAGCGCTCGTGCCGTAGATCGAGAATCCGGCGACGCCGTCGGCGTTCGCAGTCTCGGTCAGCTCGATGCCCTCGACGTTGTCGGGACCGGCGACGACCTTGAGCGTGACGGTCTCACCCTCGTCGAAGCCCTTGACGGTGATCTTCACGCCCTTGTCCTTCTGGACGAAGTCCGTGTCGACGATCTCCTGCGGGGTGATCGAGATCGCGCGCTCAGCCGGAGCCTCGCCGCCGTCCTTCGAATCATCCGAGTCGGCGTTGGCATCCTTCGCGTCGGCTGCGGCATTGGCACCCGCATCCTTCGTGTCAGCACCCGAGTCCGCGTTGGCGTCCTTGGCATCAGCACCGGCATCGGCTTCTGCCCCGGCGTCAGCCTCAGCATCGTCACCATTGGCCGCAGCGTTCGCGTCGGCGGAATCAGCGCCGGCGTCAGCGTTCGCGGCTGCGCCGTCGCCCGAATCGGTTTCCTCTACTGTCACGGTGAATGGCGCAGGAGCGGATTCCCTGCCGTCGACGACCGCCACAGCTTCGTAGTCGTAGATGCCTGCAGGTTCCGGTCCTTCGATTGTGAAGCTGCCATCACCTTCAACAGGTACCTCAACATCGTCGCCGGTGGGCAGACCGGAGTTCGCATCTGCAGGACTCCAGGAGATCTTGACGGTGGAGTTCGGCTCTGCCTGTCCGACGACTTGTCCCTTGGGCTTGATCGTCTGGTCGCTGACGACCGGAGAAGACGGAGTCGCATTCGGATCTTCGAAAGTGATGGTTTCGCCGGCAGCCTCGAGAGCGTAGTCGAGATCAGCCACCCAGCTCTCCTCAACCAGAGTGCCATCCGGTCGCTCTACTTCTGCGCCACCTGAAATGACCCCGACTGCAGTGTCGCCCTGAAACACGCCTCCGCCGGAGTCACCGGAGGAAGAGAAAGGTGTTGCCGCGGGCGCTTCGACGGCAAATCCGTGAACCCAACGGTTCCCGATATTCGCGAACTCGAACGGGCTCAAATCTCTGGACACAACGGTTCCAGATGTCAGACCGGTCGTGCGTCCGGATTTCTCAATCGAGCCCTCAGTGTGCGAGCCCACCTTGGTGATCGGCTTTGTTGACAGTGAGAGATCGTCGCTTCCAGCCGTGGTCCAGTCGGTGATTTCGGGCTTGACCTTGTAGTTCGCAGTGTCGACTTTGATGATGGCGAAGTCGGTGTCGCCCTCGTTGCCGCTCGAATCGCCGGGTTCGACCGGCGTACCGAACTTCTTGAAACTCCATTCGCCGAGTGGTCCCGTACCGTTGGCGCCGAATCCTTCGCCGCCTGCCGCGCCCGAGCTGCTCGGAAGCTCAATATCAATCGGAGTGGTCCAACCGTCGTTTCCACCGAAGTTCGGATCCTCGACATCGTCGATCAGGCGTTCTGCGCAATGACCAGCAGTCAGAATGACGGGCGCGCCAGACGAGTCCCAGCCCGAGAATCCGGTCGAGCAGGCACTGACTATAGCGCTGGGGTCTTCTTCCTCACCGAGAATGTATCCCATCCCGCCGACTGCATCGTTCTTCGCATAGGGTTGCTTGGCACTGACTCCCGGGATCACTTCGATCGTGTCGGCACCATATTTCTTCTTCAGATCTTCGATCTGTTGGGAATCTGCAGCCTCGCGGCTCTCCACACCCAGCGAAAGTGTCTTAGTCGATGGGTCAAATCCAAACGCGTTGACATCGTCAAGGTTCTTCGCCACTTCCTCCGCCTTCTGTGAGGTCAGGGGCTGCGGTTCCGCGCCTCCTGCCATCGCGGGGGATGCCAACAACGTGCTGCCGAGGCCGAGGGCCGCTGCTGCGGTCAAAGCGAGCGAGCTCTGTAGGAGCTTCTTCTGCATACTTTCCGTCTCTCTTCTCAGGGGAAGCTGCGAATGTCTCTTTGGGGAGTTGCCAATGTCACAAATTGATGACCTTGGTCACAGATAGGCTACGGCCCGCTTCCATGGAGTACCAAGATTTGGGGCTTGTTTCTGCGAACTAAATGAACGAAACACAGGGCGCCCCCGATGTCTCCACCGAGGGCGCCCTGTCAACTGTGCTCACACCGCAACTGAACAGAGTCAGTCACTGTGCGCAGCTCAGCGCATTCAGTTCTTCTTCGCGCGACGCATCGTCAGCACCACCGCGGCGCCACCGACGAGGAGCAGGCCTGCACCGGCAGCGAGACCGGTGAGCTCAGCACCGGTGCGGGGCAGATCGCCGCCGCCGTCACCGCCGTCCTTGCCGTCGTCGCTTCCGCCGCCGTTACCCTTCTCATCGGCAACGACCTTGAACGACCCGGTCAGAGCCGACTCGTCCTCGGTGTCATTGGCACCGGTGACGGACACGTCGTACTGGCCGACGTAGACCGAGGGGTCGGAGGCGCTCGTCCCGTAGATCGAGAAGGCGGCGACGCCATCGGCGTTGGCCGTCTCGTCGAGTTCGATGCCCTTGACGTTCTCCGGTCCGGAAACGAGCTTGAGCGACACCTTCTCGCCCTCGTCGAAGCCCTTGACGGTGATCTGCACGGCCTTGTCCTGCTGGACGAAGTCCGAGGCAGCGATCTCCTTCGGGTCGACCGTGATTCCTCGCTCCACCGGAGCCGGGGTCTCGGTCTTCTCCTCCTCGACGGTTACCGTGAAGGTCGCGGCTTCCGACTCCTGACCGTCGACGACAGCCGTCGCGGTGTAGTCGTAGTCGCCGGCGGCCTCGGGGCCTTCGAGGACGAAGTTGCCATCGGCGTCGGCCTTGACCGTCTCCGAGCCCTCCGTCGCGGCCTGTGCACTGTTCGTGCCGGCATCGGCGGCCGGCTTCCAGTCGACCTTGACCTCGGCATTCGCCGCAGCCTTGCCCTTGACGCCACCGTTGGGCTTGATCGTCTGATCCTCGACCACGGGAGCGGCCGGGGCCTCGGGGGTCTCCGTGCCCGGCTTCTCGATGTTGAACGACTGGCCGGACTGCTCGAGCGAGTAGTCGAGGTCAGCGACCCAGCCGAACTGCGTTCCGTCGCCGGCGGGTCCGCCGCCGGAGATGACGCCGACAGCGGTGTCGCCCTGGAAGACGGCTCCACCGGAGTCGCCCGGCTGCGAGAACGGCTTGTCGGCCGGCGAGGTCACGCCGAAGCCGTGCACCCAGTATCCGCCGACATTCGTGAAGTCGTAGTCGTACTGCTCGCGCGGGATGACCTCGCCCTCGGTCAGACCGGTGGTGCGTCCGGACTTCTGGATCTTGCCCTCGGTGTGGGCACCGACCTTCGCGATATTCGTCGCGAGGCTCGAGGACAGGTCCTCGGTGTTCGCGGTGGTCCAGTCGGTCACACCGTTCTTGACGTTGTACTTCGACTCGTCGACGTTGATGACGGCGAAGTCGATGTCGCTGTCCTTCGGGAGCGGCGGATTCGGGTCCGCCGGGTCAAGGAGGTCACCGCTGCCGTAGCTCGTGAAGCCCCACTTGCCTGCGATGCCGAGGCCCGACGGATCGAAGCCCTCGCCGCCGTTGGCCGTCGCGGTGCTCGGACGCTCGGTCTGGTCGACGGTCGAGTCACCGCTGATCTCACCGGTCTCGGCGTTGTAGTCCTTCGCGCAGTGACCGGCAGTGAGGACGACGGGCTTGCCCGCGTCGTCCCAGCCGGAAAATCCGGTCGAGCAGACTCCGCCGCCGGCCGGGGCCTGCACGAGGTACCCGGCACCGCCGACGAGGTCGTTCTTCGCGTACGGCTCAAGCTCCTTGACGCCTTCGGTGATCTTGATGTTCGAGTACTTCTTCTCGAGATCCTTGATCTCCGGCGTCTTCTTCTCGACGCCGAGGCTGAGCTTGCCGTCGCGCTCACCGTAGGCATTGACGCCTTCGATGTCGGACAGCGCCTTCTGGATCTGGGTGTCGCTCTGCACGTCGAGCTTCTGCGGGGCGGCGGTGGCCATCGCAGGCGACGCGAAGAAGGCGCTGCCGAGACCGAGCGCTGCGGCGGCGGTCAGGGCGAGCGAACTCTGCACGAGTTTCTTCTGCATACTCTTGGATTCCCTTGGTCGGATTGTCTGGTGCGGTTGTCGGCCGTACTCGCGGTCTCGCTCGCTCAGCAGTCATCTGCGCTGTCACGAACAGGTCACGAAAACGTCTCTCAACCGTGTGCCAGGTTACGGATCGGCAACGGTGGGAAGCAACAAGGTTGCGTGTTGCCGGTGAACAAAACGAACAAAACATGGATTCGCCCGCTTCGTCGGCGATGAGGATCGACCTCTCGGGCCTCCCCGTTATGATCGGTGCATGACGACCCTCAGCGTGCACCGACTGTCCCCCGGCCTCAGGCGCGTCCTCGGCGCGGTCGCCCTTGCGGCGGCACTGCCTCTTGCCGCGTGCAGCACAGGCTCTCCTGCCGAATCGCCCACGAGTTCGGCACCCAGCGAGACGAGCTCTCCGACCGAGACCGCCACCGCGGAACTCGATCCCACCGGCAGATGGTCCTCGCCCGAAGCCGGCGATCCGTTCCTCGAGTTCGCCGACGACGGTACGCTGGCCGGCTCCGACGGCTGCAACAGAATCCAGACATCGTGGACGCTCGACGGCGACACCGTCGTGATCGAATCGTTCACGAGCACTCAGAGGGCCTGTGCAGGCGTCGACTCGTGGCTGTCGAAGGCCTCGACGGCGACGATCGAAGGCGATGTCATGACGGTCAAGGACGGGCAGGGATCTGTCATCGGCGGATTGGAGAAGGATCAGTGACTCTCGACGGACAGTGGTCGGCGGGCGGGGATTCGAAGGCGTTCCTCGCACTCGCAGCCGACGGGACTCTCAACGGCAGCGACGGGGCCAATCGCATCGCGACGACGTGGGAACCCGATGGCGACAGTGCAGCGGTGATCGCCCCGTTCCTCACCACCCAGATGGCCGCGCCGGGGATGAAGATGTGGCTCGGGCGTGTGCGCCGGGTCGAGGTCGACGGTGATGTCCTCGCGGTCTTCGACCAGAGCGGGACCCGCCTCGGCGAGCTGATCCGCGACAACGGCGGGGAGAAGTAGATGGCCGGCGGCCTCTTCGCCCTCCTCGACGACGTGGCAGCACTCGTCAAACTCTCGGCGGCCAGCCTCGACGACGTCGCCGCGGGCGCTTCGCGTGCCGGCGCCAAGACCGTCGGCGTCGTCGTCGACGATGCCGCTGTCACCCCGAAGTTCGTCGAGGGCGTCGATCCCAAGCGCGAACTGCCGATCATCAAGCGCATCGCGATCGGCTCGCTGTTCAACAAGATCGTCATCATCCTGCCGATCATCCTCCTGCTCAGTCAGTTCCTGCCGTGGCTTCTCACTCCCCTCCTCATGGTCGGCGGCACGTACCTGTGCTTCGAGGGCGCCGAGAAGATCTTCGAGAAGCTCGGCTGGGTCGAGGCGCACGACGACAAGGAGGAGGCCGCCGGGCAGGCTCCTGAGGATGAGGCCGGTCGTGAGAAGAAGATCGTGCGCTCGGCGATCACCACGGACTTCGTGCTCAGCTGCGAGATCATGGTCATCGCCCTCAACGAGGTGGCCCAGGAGCCGCTGCTGTCGCGGGCGATCATCCTCGTCGTCGTCGCGCTCGCGATCACCGTCGGCGTCTACGGCGTCGTCGCCCTCATCGTCAAGATGGATGACATCGGCCTCAACCTCGCCGGGCGGGAGAATCCGGGCACGCAGAAGTTCGGGCGCTTCCTCGTCCAGTCGATGCCGAAGCTCCTCGGCGGGCTCTCCGTCATCGGCACCCTGGCGATGCTCTGGGTCGGCGGCCACATCATCCTCGTCGGCACCGACGAACTCGGCTTCACCGCCATCTACGACTTCGTCCACAGCCTCGAGGCTCCTGCCGCCGAGGTGGCCGGCATCCTCGGCTGGCTCGTCAACACGTTCTTCTCGCTCATCCTCGGTGCGATCTGGGGCGCCATCGTCGCGGCGATCGCGATCGGCATCCAGAAGCTCGTGAAGAAGCCGAACCACGACAGTGCCAATCACACGGCCGCGACCGCCGCCCGGACTGCCGAGGCGCGGAGCGCGCAGGGAACTGTACCGGACACGTCGGACACCGACACACAAACCGGCAGCCGGCCCGACACCGACGGGACCAACGGCAACCAGCCCGACACCGACGGGCCTGACGGCGACGTGACCGACAAGCGGTAGGCGGCACCCCCGGATTCAGCTGAGGAGCCGCGCGAACGTCAGGCGCTGGCCTTCTCCGCACGGTCGGCGAAGGTCTTCTTCGGCGGGCCGGGCACGATCATCGGCGCGCCCGTGACCGGGTCGTCGATGACGCTGCAGTCGATGCCGAACACGTCGTGGACGAGCTCGGCGGTGACGATCTGCGAGGGGGCACCCTGGGCGACGATCGCGCCGTCCTTCATCGCGATGATCTCGTCGGCGTAGCGGCACGCCTGGTTGAGGTCGTGGAGCACGGCGACGAGCGTGTGCCCGTGCTCGTGGTTGAGCTGGGCGAAGAGGTCGAGCAGTTCGATCTGGAAGGCGACGTCGAGGAACGTCGTCGGCTCGTCGAGGAGGAGCAGCGGCGTCTCCTGGGCGAGCACCATCGCGACCCACACCCGCTGCCGCTGACCGCCGGAGAGCTCATCGACCTGACGGGCCGAGAGCTCCTCGGTGTTCGTCGCTCGCAGCGCGGAGAGCACAGCGATCTCGTCGGCATCCGTCCACTGCTTGAGGAACGACTGGTGCGGGTGGCGGCCGCGCGCGACGAGTTCGCCGACCGTGATGCCCTCCGGGGCGATCGAGCTCTGCGGCAGCAGGCCGAGGCGCTTGGCGATCTGCTTCGTCTTCAGCTTCGTGATGTCGGTGCCGTCGAGGAGGACGGTTCCCTTCGCCGGCGGCAGGAGACGCGCGAGGGCACGCAGCAGCGTCGACTTGCCGCACGCATTCGGTCCGACGATGACGGTGAACTTCCCCTCCGGGATCCGCACGTCGAGGTCGGTGACGATCTGGCGCTGGTCATAGGCGAGGTCGAGGTTCTCCGCCATCAGCGGCGCCGGGGCGTCGACCCCTGAGGATGCGCGGTCTGCGGCCATGGTGTGAGCGCTCATTGTGCCCTCCGAGCTTCTTGGACGAGTAGCCAGATGAGGTAGACGCCGCCGATGCACACGGTGACGACTCCGACGGGAAGTTGGATCTCGCCCAGGGCGTGCTGGGCGATGAGGTCGGCCCCGACGAGGAGGAGCGCGCCCACGGCGGCGGCCATGAGCAGGCTCGTGCCCTGCGACCTCGCGATGCGCCGCCCGATCTGCGGGGCGGCCAGGGCGACGAAGGCGATCGGACCGGCAGCGGCGGTGACCACGGCGACGAGCGCGACGGCGACGAGGATGAGCGCCGCCCGCACGGGTTCGTTGCGCACCCCGAGGGCCTTCGCGGTGTCGTCGCCGAGCTCAAGCGTGCCGAGGTCGCGGGAGAAGAGTCCGCAGGCGATGCCGAGGACGATCGTGGCGATCGTCGCCGGCAGGATCGTCGACCAGCCCATGCCGTTGAGGGTGCCCGCGCCCCACGTGGCGGCGGCCATCGCGAGATCGAGGTCGGCGCGCATGATCAGCCACGTGTTGAAGGCGCTGAGCATCGCGGTGAGCGCGATGCCGACGATGATGAGCCGGAAGCCCTGGACGCCGCCCTTCCACGTGAGGACGTAGACGAGGACGGCGGTGAGGATGCCGCCGAGGATCGCGCCGAAGGCGGTGGAGACGAAGCTCGTGCCGAAGAAGATGATCGTCACGATGCCGCCGGTGTAGGCGCCGGTGGAGAAGCCGATGATGTCCGGGCTGCCGAGCGGATTGCGCGTCAGCGACTGGAAGACGGCTCCGGAGACGCCGAGGCCGGCCCCGAGGACGATGCCGGCGACGATCCGCGGGGCCCGCCATTCGCCGACGACGGTGTTGACGATGCGCTGGTCAGCGATCCCGAAGAGACCTTCGAACACCTCGGCGGGGGTGAGGGAGAACTCCCCGAGGAGAAGGCCGAAGAAGCCGCAGACGAGGGCGAGGAACGCGACGATGCCGGCGGCCACGACGACGCGGACGTCGATGCGGTGGCCGAGCACCCGGGCCATGGGCCGACCGAAGTCGATGCGCTCCCCCGCGGCCGCGCCCTTGCCGGGGACGAGTTCGCGGACCGGGCCGGTGTCTGCGGCTGCCGATGTCGGGCTCACAGGCCGCTCGCTTTCTTCCGGCGCACGAGCGCGATGAGGACGGGGGCGCCGACGAACGCGGTGACGACGCCGACCTGCAGCTCACCGGGCTTCATGACGACACGGCCGATGATGTCGGAGGCGAGCAGGAGGATCGGGGACAGGATGAGCGAATAGCTGAGGATCCACCGCTGGTCGGGGCCGACGATCCACCGCGCGATGTGCGGGATCATCAGCCCGATGAAGCCGATCGGACCGGCCGCGGCGGTGGCGGCTCCGGCGAGGAGGGTGACGGCGATGATCGAGAGGATCCGCGTGCGGTTGACCGAGGTGCCGAGGCTCGCGGCGAGATCGTCACCGAGGGCGACGGCGTTGAGCGAGTGCGAGAGCGCCAAGGCGAGGACGATGCCGATCGCGATGAACGGGACGACCGCGGAGACGGTGTCGAAGTCGCGGCCGGCGATCGCGCCGACGTCCCACGAGCGGAACGCGTCGAACGCGCGTTCGTTGGTGAGCAGGATGCCCTTCGTCAGTCCCGTGAGCACCGCGGCCACGGCGACCCCGGCGAGGGTGAGACGGATGGGATCGACCGTGCGGGTGCGCCCGGCGGAGCCGATGACGTAGACGCCGGTCGTTGCGAGCAGGGCGCCGAGGAAGGCGAACCAGACGTAGCCGCTGATCGAGGTGATGCCGAAGAATCCGATGCCGACGGTGACGGCGAACGACGCCCCGGCATTGACGCCGAGGATGCCGGGATCGGCGAGCGGGTTGCGGGTGAGCGCCTGGATGAGCGCCCCGGACAGCCCCAGTCCCATGCCGACGATGATGCCGAGCACGGTCCGCGGGAACCGCAGCTCGAGGACGACGAGCTGATCGTCGCTGCCGGAGGGGGCGACGAAGGCGCCGATGACCTCCGAGACCGGCATGTCCCGCGTGCCGATCGCCAGGGAGGCGAGGATGACGACGACGAGGGCGACGAGCGCGATGACGAGGCCGATGGCCCGTCTCGCCTTGAGTGCGGCCGAGGTCGAGGGCTTCGATGAGGAGTCTGCTGTCGCCGAGGCGGGGGTGGCGAGAGCAGTCATCGGAAGATCCTCGGAGGTCGATTGATTAAGGACAGGCTAACCACAATCTAGCCCACTTGCGTCCCTCAGCCAACCGCCTCCGCGCTCATGCGGATGTGATCTTGCCGATCCTCTCAGAAACCTGACGCTGGATGCGCGAGAGCATTCCGCTCATGCCCCGCAGTCGCAGCGGGCTCACCGCTGCGGTCAGCGACAGCCGCAGAGGCAGGTCCGCGGGGACGGAGAGCACCGTCTCAGCGGACTGCCCGTCGAGGCCCTCGGAGAGGATGCCGGCGAACCCGCGGGTCGTCGGCGCCTCCGGTGGGGCGGAGAAGTGGAGGCGCACGGTCGCCTGCTCTCCGCTCGCGGGGTCGTCGACCTCGGTGACGAGGAAGATCGGCGACTGGCATTCGGGCACCGGTTCGAGGAGCTCGGGATGATCGGCGTACTTCGCCGGCAGCTCGGGCAGCTCGCTCGAGAACTCGAGTAGCAGCTGGAGCCGCTCGGCCGGTTCGGTCTCGGCGAAGTCGGTGACGATCTCGGCCAGCGAGTCCGGCAGGTCGGAGGTGGTGATGTCCGCAGCCATCAGCGTGCCGGCACCTCGCCCGGTTCGGTGCCCGTGGCGATCGGCACGCGCACCGCGTTGCCCCACTCCGTCCACGATCCGTCGTAGTTGCGGACGTGGTCGTAGCCGAGCAGGTGCTGGAGGACGAACCACGTGTGGCTCGAGCGCTCTCCGATCCGGCAGTACGCGATGACATCGTCGGAGGTGCCGAGACCCGCCCCGTCGGTGTAGATGGCACGCAGCTCGTCCACGGTCCGGAAGGTGCCGTCCTCGTTCGCGGCCTTCGCCCACGGCACCGACTGCGCCCCGGGGATGTGACCGCCGCGCAGGGCACCCTCCTCGGGGTACGCGGGCATGTGCGTGCGCTCGCCGCTGTACTCCTCGGGGCTGCGGACGTCGATGAGCGGGCGCGTGCCGAGCCCGTCCCTGACCTCGGGCAGGAAGGCCCGCAGCGTCTGGTCGTCACGCTCGACGACCGGGTAGTCGGTGGCCTCCCGCTGCGGCTTCTCGGTCGTCATCTCCCGGCCCTCGGCCTCCCACTTCGCCCGGCCGCCGTCCATCAGCCGGACGTCGGCGTGGCCGAAGAGCGAGAACACCCAGAGCGCGTAGGCGGCCCACCAGTTGGACTTGTCGCCGTAGAAGACGATCGTGTCGTCCCGGGAGATCCCCTTGGCGGCCATGAGCGCCGCGAACCCCGCACCGTCGACGTAGTCGCGGGAGACGGGGTCATTGAGTTCGGTGTGCCAATCGACCTTGACGGCACCGGGGATGTGGCCGGTCTCGTAGAGGAGGACGTCCTCGTCGCTTTCGACGATGACGACGCCGGGATCGCTCGCATGCTCGGCCACCCAGTCGGTGCTCACCAGTCGGGATCCGTCGGCGTAGTCGGCGAACTTGGGAGTCTGGTCGATGGGTGCGCTCACGCGTTCCTCCTGTGGGATCGATGTCAGTTCAGCGTGTCCGAGGCCGCTGCGGCCGCCTCGGCGGTCGGTGCAGCGTCCTCTGTGGCGACAACGCCGTGTTCAGCCAGCATATTCCGGTCGGTTGAGGAACGTCCGCAGGGCCGTCACGAACGCCTCCGGCTTCTCCGAATGGACCCAGTGGCCCGATCCCTTGACGGTGACGAGCGTGGTCCGGGGGAAGAAGGAGCGCATGAGCGGCAGCTGGGCGCGGTCGATGTAGTCCGATTCCGCGCCGGCGACCCAGAGCACGGGGCGGGGGAACTGCCGTGCACCGGTGTCCGCAGCGACGAGGTCGGACGCTTCCGGAAAGCCGCCGATGACCGGGAGGTTCGCCCGCAGCATCGTGAGGTTCGGCTGCCACGCGTAGCCGCCCGCATCCGGCCTGAGGTTCTGCAGGAGGAAGCCGCGCACCGTGGGGTCGGGGATCGTCTCCTGCAGGGCCGCATCCGCCTCGGTGCGCGAGGACACGGTGTCGAGGTCGAGTTCGGCGAGGCTTGTGAGCAGGTGGTCGAACGTGCCGACGTCTCCCCCGCCGCTCGGGGCGATGTCGACGACGACGAGGCGGTCGACGAGGTCGGGGTGGCGCAGTGCGAGCACCATCGCGACCTTGCCCCCGAGGGAATGGCCGACGAGGTGGACGGGGCGATCCTCAGGATCGGTCGCCTCGGTGATGGCGGCGGCTACGGCATCCGCGGTCGCGACGTAGCTGAAGGCGTCCGTCCACGCCGATTCCCCGTGATCGGGGAGGTCGATGAGGAGGCTTGAGAACTCCGGGCTCAGGGCCTTCGCGATCGACGCGAAGTTCTTGCCGCGCCCGAACAGTCCGTGGAGGAAGACGATGAGCTTCCCCGTGTCTCCGATGCGTCTGCTGGCGATCTCACTCACGCCACCAGCCTACCCGTCAGCGGCGCCCTGTCACCGTCTTCGCCAGCGCGGCCAGGGAGGCGTCGAGGAAGGCCGGCGGGAAGACGGGGAAGCCGCCGAAATCGTCGCGCACCGCCTGCGTCGTCCCCGACCAGTCGTAGGTCAGGGTCACCTCGGTGCCCCCGTCGACGGGCGCGAGGTCGTAGCGCCAGCGCCACCCGCCGACGGCGACGTCGCCCGTGCCGTCGTCCTGGCCGGGATCCCAGCTGATCGCCGTGTCGGGTTCGAAGGCGGTGACGACGTTGTCCATCCGGTAGGCGCCGCCGGCCTGTTCGAGGAACATGTTCATCGAGAAGACCTGCCCGACGCGGGTGATCGGTTCGGCGGAGATCGCCGAGCGCACCCAGTCGCCGGGTTCGGTGTCCTGGTGGCGGCCGGGATCGGCGAGCACGGCGAAGATCTCCGCCGGTGATGCTGCGATGACGCGGGTGCTCGACATCTTGTCGCCGGGATAGGTGGTCTGGGAGCGGGCTGCGCGCGTGTCGGCCATGGCCTCAGCCTAGGCACGGGGAGGGGAATTGGGAAGTCCGCGCCGAGGGCGCCGCGAACTCATGGGTAGGGTGTGGACATGGACTTGCACTTCTCCGAATACGACACGCGTGTCGCCGGCTACGCCGTGATCGTCAACGACAGCGATGAGATCCTGCTCAGCTGGTTCAACGGCGGTGGCGAGCCCAACCGTGCCCTGTGGACGCTGCCGGGCGGAGGCATCGATTACGAGGAGAGCATCGAGGACGGCACTGTGCGGGAGATCCGGGAGGAGACCGGGTTCGACGCCGAGCTCCTCCGCCCGCTGACGACGCACAGCTTCACGGAGAAGCACCGCCGCAGTGGGCGCCCCTTCAAAGGTGTGCGAGTCGTCTATCTCGCGCGGATCCTCGGCGGCAGCCTCGGCACCCTCGAGGTCGACGGCACGACCGACAGGGCCGAGTGGATCTCGATTCCCGCGCTCGCGCGCATCCGGCACGCCCGCATCATCGACGTCGGCCTCGAGGCGTGGCGGGCCGATGCGGCGAAGCGGCAGAACAGCCGGTGAGGGTCTCCCGCCGCCTGCCGCAGGCCGCTACTTGACCGCGGGCTTGAGGAGCTCCGGCATCGTCTGGGCGGCATAGCGCGCCGAGAGCACGGAGTTGAGCGAGAACGCCTTGCGCACTTCGTCGTCGTCCTGGGTGAGCACGACCGAGCGGCCGTCGGCGACCGCGGGAATCCGCTGGAACGCGGGATCATCGGTCACCTCGGTGTCGGGGATGTAGATGGGGAAGACGAGGAGGATATCCGCGTCGAGGTCGTCGAGCTTCTCCTCCGACACCGGGACCGTGAAGCCCTCGGGTTTGAGTCCGTCGATCGTCGGGGACTGGGTGAATCCGAGGTTCTCCATGAACTGCACGCGCTCGGTGCCCTTGATGTAGGCGCCCCAGCCCTCGGAGGTCTTCGCCGCCACCGTCACGGACTTCCCGTCGAACTCGGGGTTGGCGTCACGGGCGACTGCGAACTCGGCGTCGAGGTCCTCGAGCTGCTTCTTGCCCTTCTCCTCCTCGCCGAGGGCCTCGGCGACCATCGTCACCTGCTGATCCATCGACGTCAGGTAGTTGTCGCCGCCTTCGGGCGGGCCGACCGTCGGGGCGATCTCGCTGAGGCGGTCGTAGCGCTCCTGCTCGCCCGAGCTCTTCGTGTCGAGGATGAGGTCGGGCTCGAGTGCGGCAATCGCCTCGTAGTCGGGTTCGAGCGTGGCGATGATCTCCGGAGGCGTGTCGTAGAGGTCCGCCGCCCACGGTCCGACTCCCGAACCGCCGAACTCGACCCAGTCGGAGGCGCCGACGGGCTGGACGCCGAGGGCCAGAGCCGTCTCCGCATCGCCCCAGCCCAGAGCCACGACGCGCTGCGGGTCGGCGGGGACCTCGACGGCGCCGAACTTCGTGTCGACGGTGGCACCGGCAGCGGCCGTCTCCGCATCGCCGGTGCCGCCGCCCGAGCACGCGGTGAGCAGGAGGACAGAGGCGAGGATGGGGGCGAGGATTCTGCGCATGGATCTCTTTCGTCGAAGTTTAGGCAAGCCTAGCTTAATCGACGGTGCGGCGATCGGGTCACTCGGCGATCGGGTCGCTCGGTGATCGGGTCATTCGGCGCTCGGGTCGCTCAGCGCTCGGGTCTGATCTCGAGCCCGTCGACGTCGACCCTCTCCAGCGGCACGAGTCCGGCAGGGCGGCCCTTGACGAGCCGGTAGATGCCCCACACGAGGAGGAAGGCGGGCAGGCCGATGTAGGCGGAGGCGACCTCGAGGACGCGGCCGTCGACGACGGCTTCGATGTTCTGTCCGGCGACGACGACGATGAGCATGATGAGCGCGATGATCGGCCCGATGGGGAAGAGCGGCGCCCGGTAGGGCAGGTCGGCGACGCTGTGACCCTGGCGGACGTAGGCGCGACGGAACCGGAAGTGACACCAGGCGATGCCGATCCACACGATGAACCCGGAGAGACCGGAGACGTTGATGAGCCAGGTGTAGGCCGCCCCGTCGCCCATCACCTCGGTGAGGAATCCGAAGAGCCCGATGAAGGCGGTCGCGAAGAGGGCCATGACGGGCACACCGCGGGCGTTGAGACGGGCGAACAGCCGTGGGGCGGTGCCGTCCTTCGCCATCGCATAGAGCATGCGGGTCGAGGCGTAGAGTCCGGAGTTGCCGGCGGAGAGGATCGCGGTGAGGATGACGGCGTTCATCACGCTCGCGGCCACGGCGATGCCCGCGCGTTCGAAGACGAGGGTGAACGGGGAGGCGGTGATGTCGTCGTTGTCCGCCGCGGCGAGCAGGGACGGATCCGTGTAGGGCAGGAGGAATCCGATGACGACGATCGCTCCGATGTAGAAGAGCATGATCCGCCAGAACACGGTCCGGATCGCCCGCGGCATGTCGCGGCGTGGGTCCCGGGACTCGCCCGCGGTGACGCCGACGAGCTCGGTGCCCTGGAAGGAGAAGCCGGCGATCATGAACACGGAGATGATCGAGACCCACCCGCCGACGAACGGCGCCTCCCCCGTCGTCCAGTTGCTCAGTCCCGGTGAGCTGCCGCCGATGATGCCGGCGATCATGAGGACGCCGAGGACGAGGAACGCGAGCACGGCGGTGACCTTGATCGCGGCGAACCAGAACTCCCCTTCGCCGAAGGCGCGGGCCGAGAGGAAGTTGAGGCCGGTGAGGAGGGCGAGGAAGACGGCCGCCCAGATCCATGCGGGCACGTCGGGCAGCCAGAAGGACATGATGACGCCGGCGGCGACGAGTTCGGCGGCCAGGGTGATCGCCCAGTTGAACCAGTAGTTCCAGCCCATCGCGAAGCCGAAGGAGGGACTGACGTACTTCGAGCCGTACGTGTGGAAGGACCCGGCGACGGGCAGATGGGTCGACATCTCGCCGAGGGACTGCATGACGAAGAGGACCATGACCCCGATGACGGCGTACGCGAGCAGCGCCCCGCCGGGGCCGGCTTGGGAGATCGTGCCGCCCGACCCGAGGAAGAGGCCGGTGCCGATGGCGCCGCCGATCGCGATCATCTGCAGGTGACGCGACCGCAGTCCCCGCTTGAGTTCCCGGGAGTTCTCGTTCCGGGTGGTCGTCGCCGAGGTGGCCGGCTGTTGCATTGTGTCCCCTGCTCGCATTCGGTCGGGTCCCGATTGCGGGCCCCGGCCATTCTTATCACATGAAGGCGACGGGAGCGGTGCGTGCAGGATGGCCTGAGCATCGGCACTCGCGCCCGGGCTGCGAGCCCACCGCCCTCACGACCGGTCGAGGAAGCGCAGGACCGCCGCGACCCGACGGCTCGTCGTCTCCCCCGCCTGGAGGTCGAGTTTGTCGAAGATCGCGCTGATCGCCTTCTCCACCGAGCTGATCGAGACGTAGAGGCGCTCGGCGATGCCGCGGTTCGACAGTCCCTCGGCCATCGCCGCGAGGACGTCGTGCTCCCGGGGGCTGAGCGCCTCGAGCGTCGACTGCCGCTCCGAGGTGCGCAGGAGCTGCCGGACGACCTCGGGGTCGATGACGGTGCCGCCGGCGGCGATGCGCATGACCGAGTCGAGGAACCGGTCGATGTCGGTGACCCGGTTCTTCAGCAGGTACCCGACACCGACCGATTCGGAGCTGAGCAGCTCGGTCGCGTACTCGTGGAGGACGTACTGGCTGAGCACGAGCACTCCGATGTCCGGGTGGGTGCGCTTGATCGTCAGCGCCGCCTCGAGGCCCTCCGTCGTGTGCGTCGGCGGCATCCGCACGTCGACGATCGCCAGCTGCGGGGCCAGGGCATCGACGGCGGCGAGCAGCTGGGTTCCGTCATCGACGGAGGCGACGACGGAGATCCCCTCGTCCTCGAGGAGACTGCGCACGCCCTCCCGCAGGAGGACGGCGTCGTCGGCGAGGACGACGCGCAGCGCATCACGGCTCGCCGGCGTCGACGTCGGCGCATTCGTGCGGGTGGGGTCAGTCATAGGGGATCTCCGCTCTCACTGTGGTGCCCTGACTCACCGGGCTGATGATCTCGAGTCGGCCGTCGAGCGCACTGACCCGCCGGGAGAGGCCCTGGAGCCCGCCCCCACGCAGGTCAGCGCCTCCCCGGCCGTCGTCGACCACCTCGGCGACCATTGCGGTCCCACCGTCGTGGACGCGGATGGTGATCGCCGAGGCGGCGGCGTGCTTGACGACGTTCGTCACGGCTTCGCGGACGACGAAGTACGCGGCCGATTCGACGGCCTGCGGGATGCGCCCGGCCGGCTGCTCGAGGATCGTCACCGGCACCGGGCAGTGGTCGGCGATGCGCGTGAGCACCGACGCCAGCCCGTGCTCGTCGAGGGCGGTCGGGTAGACCCGCCACGCCACCTCCCGCATCTCGTCGATGAGGTCCTGGGACTGGACGAGCGCACTGTCGAGGAGGGCCGCCGCCTTCTCCGGGTCGTGGGCCCGGCGGGCGCGGGCGATGAGGACGGACAGGGACACAACGTTCTGCTGCACCCCGTCGTGGAGGTCGCGTTCGATGCGGCGGCGTTCGTCGTCGATGGCGACGACGACTCCGCGGCGGGTGGTGATGAGCTCGGTGATGCGGCTGTGGACCGCGGTCGGTCGGCTCACCTCGCCGGCGGAGGCGTCGATGCGCCCGTGCAGCCAGTTGCCGAGTTCGGCGAGGAGGACCGCGCCGATGAGGTTCGCCGCCCCGTAGAGGACGCCGACGAGGAGCAGCGGCTGGCTCATCGTCCACAGCGAGAAGCTGATCGTCACCCCGCCGCCGGCGAAGAGGCCCTGGATGAGCGCGCCGAGGGCGACGAAGACGAAGCCGGTGAGGAGGTTGACCACGGGCACGGCGATGAGGAGGGCGACAAGGCCGGTCAGGGCGAAGAAGCCGCGCCCCGGCCGGGCGTCGGCGAGCACGATGCCCAGGGTCCGCTCCTGCCGGGTCCGCTCCCAGGTGAGGACGCGACGGGAGAGCGCCGAGGCGGGCGGGAGGCACGCGGCGAGCAGCAGCGGCAGGCAGAGGAGGCCGCCCCACAGCACCCCGAGAACGGAGAGCGACCACCGCCTGAGGAACATGCGGGGTTCGCGCGGGATCGTCGCGGGCCACGGCATGGCTCGATCGTAGCAACGCAGGTCAGGGCGTCTGGAGGGGTCAGACCTCACATCTCGTTCCGGTTTTCCGCAGCGCGACGGCCGGTGAACCCGTCCCGGGAATGCGCTCCGCCTCGTATCGGCGAACACGGCCGCGTCACTAGGGTCGATGACCATGGACTTCGCTCTCGACCTCATCCAGCAGACGCTGACCTCCCCCTGGCTCTACCTCCTCATCGCCGTCGTCACCGCCCTCGACTCGCTCGTCCCGATCGTGCCCTCGGAGACCGTCGTCATCACTGCCGCCGCGTACGCCGTGACCGGCAGTCCGGCGGCGGTGGGCATCATCGCGGCGGCGGCCGTCGGTGCGCTCCTCGGCGATCTCGCCGCCCACCTCGTCGGTCGCGGCGGCAGTCGCGCCACCGACCGGTGGGTGCGGTCGGCCCGGCTGCGCAGACTGCTCGCCTCGACGGCGGAGATGTTCGCCGTCCGGGGCGGCGCGATGCTCGTCGCGGGGCGGTTCATCCCCGGCGGGCGGACGGCGACGACGATCGCCTCGGGGATGCTCCGCTATCCCCTGCCGCGGTTCCTCGCCGTCGACTTCCTCGGGGCGCTGGCGTGGGCGGTCTGCTCGACGGGCATCGGGCTCCTCGGCGGGGCCGTGTTCGCCGATCAGCCGCTGTGGGGTGTCGTCCTCGGCGTCGGCATCGCGCTCACCCTCACCGCTCTCGCCGAGGTGGCCCGCCGTCTCCGGGCGCAGCGGAGGACTGCGGCGCCCGGGCCCGCTGCCGCCGAGCGCGCCCGGCTCATGCGCTCCGGTCGAACTCGCCTGCTCGCAGCTGCACGAGAGTGAGATCGAGCAGCGGAGTCGGCACCCCGAGGTCGCGCGCCGTCGTCTGGAGGTGGCCGAGGATGTGCTCGGTCTCGTTCGGCAGTCCGGCCGTGACGTCCCGGTAGAGCGAGGAGGTGAAGGCGGAGCCCTCGGCGGTGAGCATCGACAGGGTGGCCGCCCGGGCCCGCGCGGAGACCGGGTGGCCGGCGGCCATGGCGACGGCTTCGAGTTCGTCGATGATCCCCACGACGTGGGGTTCGCCGCCGGCGGCCATGATCGCGCCGACCGGTGCCCGGAAGAGGCACGTGACGACACCGGCCGCGGCGATGAACACCCATTTCTCCCACAGGGCGTCGTCGATGCCGTCGATGACCTGCAGCCGAAAGCCGGGGACGTCGAGCGCGTCGACGACCGCGGGTGGGACCTCTCCCCCGCCGAGGCGCCCGATCGTCATCGTCGCGAGATCCGTCATCTGGACGATGTCGGCTCCGCGCATCGTGCCGACGATCTTGACGAGCCCGCCGAGCACCTGCCCGGGGAACTCCGCCTCGAGGCGACCGATCTGCGCCATCCCGTTGAGGAACGGGATGATGAGGGTCTGGGGTCCGACGGCCGGCCGGACGTCGGCGATGATCGATTCGAGGGCACCGGCCTTGACGGCGACGAGGACGAGGTCGACCGGGGTCGGGTCGGCCGCGAGCTCCTCTGCCGTCGTCACGGTCACCGGATTCGTCCGGTCCTCGTCGGGGGCGATGAATCGCAGGCCGCTCTCTCTCAGGGCCTCGGCGCGGGCGGGCCTGACGAGGAAGGTGACGTCGCGTCCGGCTTCGACGAGGCGGGTGCCGAAGGCGCCGCCGGTCGCGCCGGCTCCGGCGATGAGGATTGTCACAGGGTGCCGTCCTTCGTGGTCGTCGCGGTGGTCGTGCCGGTGGTCGTGTCGGGGTCAGCGGAAGTCAGCTGCGCGCGCAGCCGAGCGGCCGCCTCGGCGGGGTCGGGCGCCTCGGTGATCGCACGGACGACGACGATGCGTGACGCCCCGGTCTCCTGCACGGACCGGAGACGATCACCGGCGGAGATCCCGCCGATCGCGAACCACGGCTTCGCCGTCGTCCCGCTCACCGCCGCGAGCGGATCGAGTCCGGCCGCCGGGCGACCGGGCTTCGTCGGGGTCTCCCACACGGGTCCGAGGCAGAAGTAGTCGATCTCCGGGTCGGCGGCAGCGGCGAGCGCCTGCTCGACCGAATGCGTCGACCGGCCGAGGATGACGTCGTCGCCGAGCACCGTGCGGGCCTGCGCGCTCGTCAGGTCGCCCTGCCCGACATGGAAGAAGTCGGCGCCGACGAGGAGAGCGACATCGGCGCGGTCGTTGACGGAGAAGAGCTTCCCGTGCCGGTGGGCGGCATCGCGGAGGATCTCGAGGGCGGCGATCTCCTCCCTGGCTTCGAGACCCTTGTCGCGGAGCTGGATGATGTCGACGCCCCCGGCGTAGGCGGCGTCGAGGAACTCACCGAGGTCGCCCTGCTGCGTGCGGGCGTCGGTGCAGAGGTAGAGCCGGGCGGAGGCGAGCGCACGGGTCCGCGCGGCGTCCCGGCCGGCGGCGTCGCGGTCGACCGGGTGGCCCGCGTTCTCAGCAGGGGCGGTCACGGGGTCTTGCACTGCGGGAGACGTTGGCATCGTGGGAACCATGCTCCTAGAGTAGAGGAGTTCGCGGGAGCCTCGCTGGGAGGCTGAGAGGGCTTCGTGCCGACCGCCTCACCTGATGCGGGTCATGCCGCCGGAGGGAGAATCGCATGGACGTCATCGTCGTCGGCGCCGGGATCATCGGCCTGGCCACGGCGTGGGAGCTGCACCGGCGCGGGGCGGCCGTCACCGTCATCGATCCGCACCCGGGCGCGGGCGCCACCGCGGCCGCGGCCGGGATGATCGCCCCTGCCGCCGAGATCGCGTGGGGCCAGACTCCGCTGTTTCCGCTCATGCGCGTCTCCGCCGACCTCTACCCGGAATTCACTGCGGCACTGACCCGGGAATCGGGGGCCGACCTCGGGGAGACGGCGACCGCCACACTCGTCTGCGCCGGAGACCGCGCGGATCTCACGGCCCTGCGCGAACTCAGCGCCCTCCAGTCCGCGGCCGGTTCCGACCTCGACCTGCTCACCGGATCCCGCGCCCGCGATCTCGAACCAGCCCTGGCCCCCGGTGTGTGCGGGGCCGTCCTCATTCCCGGCGATCATGCGATCGATCCCCGGCGGGTGACGCGCGCGCTGCTCACCGTCCTCGGCGACCGCGTCATCGAGGACCGGGTGACGGGACTGGTCGGCGATGAGGGATCACCGACCGGCAGTGCCCCGGCCCGGACGACCGGAGTCGAGCTCGCCTCAGGGCGTCGGCTGCACGCCGATCAGGTCGTGCTCGCCGCAGGCATGGCCCACAATGCGATCGCCGGCGCTCCCGCGCTGCCGCTGCGGGCCGTCCACGGCGACGTCATCCGCCTCCGCTCGGATACCGGCGCTCCCCCGCTGCTCACCCGGACGATCCGGGGACTCGTCGCCGGTCGGCCCGTCTACGTCGTGCCGCGGCCCGATGGGGAGCTCGTCCTCGGGGCGACCTCCCGGGAGGACGGCCAGGCGGGCATCCTCGCCGAGGGCGTCCACCGTCTCCTCCACGACGCCGAACGCCTCGTGCCCGGGCTCCTCGGATGTGAGATCACCGAGATCACGGCACGGGCCCGGCCCGGCTCGCCCGACGACCTCCCCCTCCTCGGTCGCAGCGACCCCGGTCTCGTCGTCTCCACCGGGTACTTCCGCCACGGGGTTCTCCTCGCACCGTTCGGCGCCCGCCTCGGCGCGGATCTCGTTGTCGGCGCGGACTCCGCGTGGCTGCCCGTCGGTGCGCGCGCGGCTGTGGCACCGGCACGGTTCGAGTCCGACCACCCGCCATCATCACCGCAGTCACCTGGTGCACCACTGCTGACAGCAAGGAAGGGATCATGACCATCACACTCAACGGCGACCGCCGGGACATCACTGCGGGCACGACCGCCCGCACCCTCGTCGAGGACATCACCGGACGGCAGCTGAGCGAAGACGGCACCCCTGTCGACGGCGGCCGCCTCGGGGTGGCCCTCGCCGTCGACGGCGAAGTCGTGCGACGCGGCCTGTGGGCCGGCTTCACCATCACCGACGGCCACACCGTCGACATCGTCACCGCAGTCCAGGGAGGCTGACATGAGCTGGACCATCGACACCGTCACCTTCGACTCCCACCTCGTCATGGGCACCGGTGGGGCGAGCACTCTGCGCATCCTCGAGGACGCCCTGACCGCCTCGGCGACAGAGCTGACGACAGTCGCGATCCGCCGCTTCGACGCCGCGGCCAGGGATTCGGTGTTCGCGCTCCTCGAGCGACTGGGCATCCGCTCGCTGCCGAACACGGCCGGTTGCTACACGGCCCGCGATGCCGTGCTCACTGCCCAGCTGGCCCGGGAGGCGCTCGAGACGAACTGGGTCAAACTCGAGGTCATCGCCGACGAGGACACCCTGCTGCCCGACCCCGTCGAACTCTTCCGCGCCACCGAGGAGCTCGTCCTCGACGGCTTCACGGTCTTCGCCTACACGAACGACGATCCCGCGCTGGCGAAGCGGCTCGAGGACGCCGGGGTCGCCGCGGTCATGCCGGCCGGCGCCCCGATCGGCTCGGGCCTGGGCATCCTCAACCCGCACAACATCGAGACGATCGTCTCCCGCGCCCAGGTGCCCGTCATCCTCGACGCGGGCATCGGCACCGCCTCGGACGCCGCCCTGGCCATGGAGCTCGGGTGCACCGCGGTGCTGCTCGCCTCCGCCGTCACCCGCGCGCACGACGCCCCGGCGATGGCGCAGGCGATGCGGCTCGCCGTCGACGCCGGTCGCCTGGCGGCTGGAGCGGGACGGATCCCCAAACGCCCGCTCGCGCTCGCATCGTCGCCCGACGACGGGCGGGTCACCGCGGAGACCGCCCGCACGACCTCGGTCGAGAACCTGGTGATGGGACCGTGAGACCGCTCGTCGAACCCGGACCCGAGCTCACCGCCGCGGAGATCGCACGCTACTCCCGGCATCTCAGCCTGCCCGATGTCAGGGTGACCGGTCAGCGCCGCCTGCGCGCGGCGAAGGTCCTCGTCATCGGCGCCGGCGGTCTCGGCGCCCCGGTCCTCCAATACCTCGGGGCGGCCGGGATCGGGCAGCTGACCGTCGTCGACGACGATGTCGTCGACGTGTCGAACCTGCAGCGCCAGATCCTCCACCGGGACGCCGATGTCGGCCGTCCCAAGGTCGAATCCGCGCGCGATGCCCTGCTCCGGCTCGATCCCGGCCTCACCGTCGAGACCGTTGCCGAGCGCCTCAGCCCCGACAACGCCCTCGAGCTCTTCGCCGCCCACGACCTCGTCATCGACGGGGCGGACAACTTCGCGACCCGCTACCTGTCCAACGACGCCGCCGAACTCACCGGCACACCCCTGGTGTGGGGGACGATCTTCCGCTTCGAGGGGCAGGTGAGCACGTTCGCCCCCGGTCACGGTCCGATGCTGCGTGACCTCTTCCCCGACATCCCCGACGCCGATTCCGTGCCGAGCTGTGCTGAGGGCGGGGTTCTCGGAGTGCTCTGCGGGCTCGTCGGGTCGCTCATGGCCGCGGAGGCGATCAAGCTCATCTGCGGCATCGGCGATCCCCTGCTCGGCCGCCTGCTGCGGGTCGATGCGCTGAGCACGAGCTTCACGACGCTGCGCTTCTCGCCCGACCCGGACCGCCCCGCCGTCACCGATCTCGCCGAGGTGGCCGCAGCGTGTGCGGCACCCGCGGTGGGGGCTCCGGCTCCGGTCGGGGTGGCGGAGGTCACGGCCGACGAGGTCCGCGCGCTCACCTCGGCGCCGGTGATCGTCGATGTCAGGGAGACGTGGGAGCGGGAGCTCGAGGCGATTCCCGGCAGCGTGCACGTCCCCCTCGACGACGTCGTCGACCGCGGCTGGCAGTCCCTCGCCGAGGCGGTCGGCCCGGCCACCGACATCGTCGTCCACTGCAGGTCGGGGGTGCGGTCGGCTCGCGCCGTCTCGGCAGTGAGCAGCGAAGCGCCGCCGAACGTCCGCATCCGGTCATTGGCCGGAGGCATCGAGGCGTGGACGGCGACGGAGTCTACGCCAGTTCGCTGAGGCGGCGACGCAGTCCGTGCTCCCCGGCTCGCATGACGATGCCGTGCATGCCGGCGGAGGCGGGTCTGAGGACCCGGACGGATCGCCGCCTGGTCGTCACGCACCAGGTCGCGGAGATCGCGGTGAGCGGCCCGGTGCGCGCCAGGGTCCAGACGCCGACGCCGCGCAGGTCGCCGTCGGCGAGGAGGCGCACCTGCTGCGGTGGAGTGAGGTCCTCGATGGACAGCGTGATGTCGAACGCGACGCCGAGGGGGCTGCGCACGGTGATCTCCGCGCGGCTGCCGGGGTGGACACCGGAGTCGTCCCTGGTGGCCGCGGCGATGCCCGGCCACCATTGCGGCCAGGCCTCGACGTCGGTGAGGACCGACCACACCGCAGCGAGGGGATCGGCCACCCGCCACACCGACTCGAAGTGGAAGGGCGCGGACTCACCGGGGCGGGGGCAGGTGTGCTCGTGGCTCATGGCGGGCCTCCGTTCGACGCGTCGTCCTCCGACGGTAGTCTGGGTGGCGTGCCAGCCGAAAATCGCCGACCCCGCAGACCGTCGCCGCTCGGCGGGCGGAAGCCGACGAAAGATGACCTCGCGCAGTTCGCCACCGACGATCCCGACGCCATCGACGATGTTCTCCCTGCCGGGACGGGAGGACTCTCCCTGCTCATCGTCGGCATCAATCCGGGACTGTGGACGGCGGCGGTCAATGCGCCCTTCGCCCGTCCGGGCAATCGCTTCTGGCCCTCGCTCCATCGCGGCGGGCTGACCGATCACCTCGTCGATGCCTCCCTCGGTCTCTCCGCCGAGGATGAGGAGCATCTGCTCTCCCGGGGCATCGGGATCACCAACCTCGTCGGGCGGGCCACTGCCCGGGCCGATGAGCTGACGAACGAGGAGCTGCGCGCCGGCGGTGCCCGCCTCGTCGCGCGCTTGGCCGATCTTCGGCCGGCAGCCGTGGCGATCGCCGGGATCACCTCGTTCCGGATCGCGTTCTCCCAGCCGAAGGCGACGCTCGGCGTTCAGGACACCTCCCTCATTCCCGGCTGGCCGGAGGACGTCGCTCTGCGCGTCGTACCGCAGCCGAGCGGCTTGAACGCGCATTACAACATCGCGGCCCTCGCCGACATCTGGCGGGAGACGTGGACTGCCATCGAGTCATGACCTCGCCGGGCTGACGACAGAGCCGTCGCCGGATCAGGGTGAGGATGCTGCTGGGGTCATGGTCCGTCCGCCCCGGGGCGCGTCGCCGCTGGCTGACCGAAGTGCTGCCGGCAGCGGGCGACGTAGGAGTCGAGGCCGCCGACGTGGCTGGCGTCGATGTCGGTGGCGGCGCCGGTCGGCTGCGCGGCGATGCGCTCATGGAACACGGCGTCGCGACCGCAGATCGTGCAGACTGCGGTGAGCTTCGTGACGTCCTCGGCGAGTGCCATGAAGGTCGGCAATGGTTCGAACGGTGCACCGTCGAAGGTCACGCAGAGGCCTTCGACGATGACCGTGGCGCCCGTGGCCAGGAGGTCGTCGACGACCGGGACGAGGTCGGGGCCGAAGAACTGCGCTTCGTCGATGGCGATGAGGTCGAAGTCCTCCGCTGCGGCCGCTGCGGCGAGGTCGGTGACGTTGCCGACGGGGATCGCAGGAATGTTGACCCCGATGTGCGAGGTGACGGCCGAGAGTTCGGCGCGGGTGTCGAGGGAATGGCTGATGACAAGCGCATTGACGCCGGCGATGCGGGCACGGCGGACACGGCGCATGAGCTCTTCGGACTTGCCGGAGAACATCGGACCGGTGATGACTTCGAGGCGGCCGACCGGGGGCGCAGCGCTGGCGTGCATGGGATCAGCCTAGCCCGAGGCGGTGACACACGGTGGTCGGACCGGTCCCCACCTCGTCGGACCGGGACGCGGCCTCAGTTGCCCTGACCTTGGTTGCCCTGACCTCAGTTGTCGACGGTGACCGTCTTCGAGTCCACGTCCACGGTGACCTCGGTGTCGGCATTGCCGTCCTCGTAGTCGAACTGGTACTCGATGCGATCGTCGTCGGATTCAAGCTTCCAGCTCGTCAGGCGCCCTGTGCCCTGCCCGGCGGCGAGGCCGAGCGCCTCGTCGAACGTCATCGGCGAGCTGAGGTCGATGGCCTGCTCGGAGTCGTCGGTGGTGTCCTCGTCGCGGCTGACGACATCGCCGGAGTCCGCATCGACCGTGACGTCGTAGTCCGTCGTGCCGGAGAGGATCTTGACTTCGTACTGCCACGCGTCGTCACGGCGGTCGTGGTCGAGTTCGATGGCGTGGACGGTGCCGTCGCCGACGTCGGTCTGCGCTGCGGTGATCGCATCCTCGGGGGTCACCTGCGGCTGGACCCGGCTCAGGTCGGCGTCGGCCGACAGTGCGGACTGGCCGGACTGGTCAGTCTGCTCGGACTGGTCGGCTTGGGCAGACGGGTCGGCGGGTGCGCTCTCCTCAGCCGATTCGGAGCTCACCGCTCCGGCCTGCGTCGGCTGGCTCGACGCGGCGTCTGCAGTCTGGGATTCGGCATTCCCGCCGGCGCACCCGGTCAGGGCGAGGCTGAAGGCGAGCGTGACGACAGCGGCGAGGTAGGTCGGCTTCGCAGTCTTCATACCAGTCACGGTAGCAATGCGGCCGGGAGCCCGTCAGGAAAATAAGAGAACTATCATCGGATCGACCCGAGTCGGCAGGATCAGTCGAGGCAGAACTCGTTGCCCTCGGGATCGGCCATGACGATGAAACCGGTCTCCATCGGCGGTTTCGGTTCGAACCGCTGCAGACGTTCGGCCCCGAGGGCGACCAGCCGATTGCATTCGGCTTCGAGGGCGTCCATCCGATCGGCACCCTGCAGTCCGGGTGCGGCACGGACGTCGAGGTGGATACGGTTCTTCACCGTCTTCTCCTCGGGGACCGTCTGGAAGAACACCCGCGGGCCGCGCCCGGCCGGGTCTTCGATCGCGGCGCGCATGTCCTCCGGTCTCATCTCGACGCCGAGTCCCTCGAGGAACTCCCTCCACGCGTCGAACGGATCCTGCCCGTCGGCAAGCGAGGCCCCGGGCGGCCCGGGGATGACGTAGCCGAGGACCTCCGCCCAGAACCTCGCGAGGAGGATCGGGTCATGACAGTCGACGGTGATCTGCACGGAACGGCTCATGATGTCTCCTCATTGAGAGTCTGGCGCGTGTAGAAGGTCGCTGGTGCTGACTGTAGCCGACCCCACTGACACGACAGCGCCGCCGCGTCCCACGCATGACGCATGGGTGACGGTCATGTGCCGCAGAATCCGACGTCCACGGTCCGCACCGTCGCACCGCGTAACCGCTGCCGCTGCCGAGCAACCCGGTCGGAAGAGCCGCATGTCCTGTGTCTGCACCGACGACCGGCAAACCACCGACAACCAGCGAGTCTCCGCGCGAGCTGAGTCTTCCTGCGAGTCCACCGCCGAGCTCTGTCTCAGATGGCGCGCGCACCGCGACCCCGCGTAAAATCGCCACGGCCCTTTTCCCACCCACCCTCTGGAGGACTGTTTGACCACGCAGGAACACGACCTCATCATGCACATCGGACACGACGAGATCGTCATCCGCCAGCGCTACCAGATGATCAGCATCGCCAACGATGTCCTCATCGGCCTGTGGTTCCTCATCGGCAGCTTCATGTTCTTCTCCGACTCGCTCATGTTCGCCGGCACGTGCCTCTTCGTCCTCGGCAGCATCGAGATGCTCATCCGCCCGGTCATCCGCTTCGCCCGCCACATCCACCTGCAGAAATTCCGCACCCCGGGCACGCTGACGACCGAATCGTCCTACGACTACTGAGCCACCGCCGGCCACGTACCACCGGCCACTCGACACCGACCACCCACCACTGGTCTCGCGACACCGCCCACGCTCAGGCGTCGGCGCCAGCCGCGCTCAGGAGTCGGCGCCAGCCGCGCTCAGGAGTCGGCGCCAGCCGCGACGATGCGGCCTCTGTCGAGAGTGACGATCCGATCGGCGACTGATCCCGCCCACCGCTGGTCGTGGGTGACCGCGATGACGGCTCCGCCTCGCCCGCAGAAGTCCGCGACGACATCGGTCAGCCTCGCCATCGCCGCCGCGTCCCTGCCCTGTGTGGGTTCGTCGAGCAGGAGGACCGCCGGTTCCGTGATGAGCGCCGAGGCGATGACGACGTCCTTCCGCCGCGCAGTCCCGAGGTCGAATGGATGGGCCTCGGCCGCCTCGGTGAGGCCTAGCGTCGCCATCGCCGAGGCGACCGCCGCTGCCCGCTCCGCGACGACGGCCTCACGCTCACGCCTCCGATGTCGGGGCAGGGGTGCGGCTCGCCGCAGCTCGCTGGCGACCGTCGAGGCCGAGAGCTGGGTGCCCGGATCCTGACCGACCCACCCGAGGTGCGCGGCTCGCCGGCACGCGGGCATGCCCGGCAGCACGATGTCCTCGCCGAGGCGGTGCACCGTCATCGCACCCGTCACCGTGGCACCGCGGCCGAGGAGGCCGAGGAGAGCGCGCAGCAGCGTCGACTTCCCGGCACCGTTCGCACCGGTGAGCGCGAGGAGTTCACCCGGATGCAACCGGAGATCGACGCCGTCGAGGATCACCGCCTCACCCCGTTCCACCCGCAGCCTCTCGATCGTGAGCACGGGCGCCGGCCGCGGGGTCTGCTGTCCGTCGTCGGGAAGAGCAGGCTTCGGCTCATCGGATTCGGAGGCGAGGGCCGCTGCACCTGGGGACCGGGCGGACGCACGCGCCGGCACCGATGTCCACACGCCGTGCCCGGCAATCGCGGCGTCCCCGAGCGAGGCCGGTTCCACCGCGGCGCCCAGCGTGCCCGAGGAGAGGAAGCTGACTGCGTCACAGGCCTCGGCGACGTCGTCGAACTGATGCCCGGTGAGGAGGACCGCGCCCCCGGAGTCCGTGTGGGCGCGCAGCCCGGCGATGAGACTCCGGCGCATCCTCGGATCGAGTGAGAGCGCGGGCTCGTCGAGGACGAGGAGCACGGGGTCGAGGGCGAGGAGACCGGCGAGCGCGACGAGCTGCCGCTGTCCACCGGAGAGCGTGTCGAGGCGTCGGACCCACAGTTCGCCGAGGCCGAATGCGCTGAGCGCGGCGGCGGCCGCCACCCGCGCGCGGTCGGCGGTCACGCCGTGGAGTCGGCTCGGCAGCTGCACCTCGTCGCCGACGATGCTCGTCATCCCCGACAGCTGCGCCTCGGGATCGTCACCGAGCATGACGGCGCTGTCGGTGACGACCGCGTGGCCGGTCACGGTCGCCTGCTCGGCGAGGAGCCCGACGGTGAGCCGGGCCAGTGTCGAGATCCCTGAGCGCTGCGGACCGAGCACCGCGTGCATCCGTCCGGGATCGAGCCGCAGGCTGATGTCGGTGAGCGCCGGCGCCTGCGCAGCCCGGTACGTGACGTCGACCCCGGCGAGGTCGAGCACGGCGCTCATCCTCGACCTCCGAGGAGCGTGTCGGCGCTCGGCAGGGGCAGGAAGCCGGCCACCGAGGTGACGATGAGGGCGACGGTGAGGAGGGGGCCGCCTCGGCGGATGAGGGACTGGACCCGGTCGTCGCGGTGATCCTGCAGGTCAACGGCGTGGTCGGAGCGGGCGAAGCCGCGCTGGTCGAGGACCTCATGGCGTTGGTCGACGCCGACGAGCAGGGCGGTGAAGAGGCCTGCGACGATGCGCGGGAGGAGCCGGATGCGCGTTCCCCAGCGGTGCGTCGGCCATCCGCGGGCGGCAAGGGCGTCGAGGACGTCGGTGGTGCGTCGGCGCACAGTCGGGATGAGGCTGAGCGCGGAGGCGCAGATGTAGGCCACCGCTGCGGGCAGGCGGAGGGCGATGAGGCCGTCGAAGAGCCGCGCCGAGTCGTTGCCGAGCCCGAACAGCGCACCGAGGGCGATGAGCGCGGTGACCCGCAGCCAGATCTGGGCCGCGATCGCGAGGCCTTCGACGGTGACGCGAACGGCCCCGGACTGCCAGAGCACGGTCACCGCCGTCCCGGGGTAGAAGAGGCCCTGCACGAGGCCGACGACGATGAGCAGCGGCAGGCTCAGGCCCGCCACCGTCAGCGCCCACCGGATCAGAGAGACCCTCCTCGTCGCCACGGCGGTGATGAGCGTGCCGAGGATGACGGCGGCGGGGACGACAGGTGACGGAATCCCGAACACGAGGAAGAGGGCGCAGACCATGACGATGAGGTCGGTGGCCGGGTGCCAGCGGGTTCGGGATTCCGGGATCGCTGTCGCCATTCAGCTCGGACGGTGGGCGCGCGCCTGCGGGGGACGGCTGTGTTCGGTGAACGGGTACCTGTCGAGGATCCGGCGGGGCAGGGTGCGGAGGACGAGGTAGGCGAGGCCGAAGATCAGCGCCTTGTCGATGATGTCGGAGACGATGCTCTGGGCGAGAGTCGCCGCGAGCATCTCCTGTCCGGCCGCTTGGAGGATCGCGACGATGCCGCCGGTGCCGGCCCCGAGTCCGCCGCCGAAGACGTAGGCGGCCACCGGGGCGCCGAGGGCTGCCGCGGGGATTCCCGCGAGCGCACCGGCGAGCACCGCGAACCAGGGGGTGCGGAAGGCGCCGAGGCGGGCGGCCCATCCGGCGGCGGCGCCGATGAAGGCAGCGCCGGTGGTGAAGGCGATGACGCTGGGGTTGAGGGTCACTCCCCAGATGAGGTTCGAGATGATGCCGGTGAACGCTCCGGCTGCCGGTCCGGCGAGAACGCCGATCATCACGGTGCCGATGGAGTCGAGGTAGAGCGGGATCGGGGTGAGCGTGCCGACGACCTGGCCGATGACGATGTTGAGCGCGATGGCCACGGGGATGAGCGCGATGATGCTGCGCGGAATGAGCGGCAGGGTGCCGGCCGCCAGGAGGATGCCGCCGGCGAGGTACCCGACCATGACCCACAGGGTGGTGTGGCCGAGGTCGGTGCCGAGGTTGGCGGGCTGGGTGAGGAGGACGACGAGGTAGGTCGCGAGGATGACGGCGGTGCCGAGGACGGTGAGGGTGAGAGTGATGGGGGTTTGTCCGGGACCAGTCGGTGCGGCTGGCCCCTGCCCAGACAGGGTGCGGGTGGTCGTGTCTCTAACCATGGTGTGGTCCCTTCTTCAGTGTGGCGCCGAGGTGGTCGAGGAAGAGGTCGGCATCGATCGAGCGGATGATCTCTGCGTTGGGTTCTCTCCCCCACCGCCCCAGCCAGTCGGCGACGGTTTCGCCTCGTGTGAGTGTACCGGTGAGTTCGACATCGACCGGTGCTGTGGCACTGCGCGCCCAGGGCAGGGTGCTCTCCGGCGGCTCGGGTTCGCGGGCCCATGCGAGGGCGCAGGCGACGACGAAGGGGTCGTGGATGTGGGCGAGGTAGCCGAGTCCGTCCCATTCGTGGAACTCGAAGTAGAAGCGCAGGGCCTCGCCGAGTTCGCGGAGCACTGTGTGCCACCGATCGTCCTCATCGCCGGTGAGGATGGCCGCCCAGCGTTCGGGGGTCATCGCCACGGCTTCAGTGGCTTCGATCGGGGCGATGACGGGCAGAGCGATGTCGGGGCGCTCGTGACGGGCCCGGTCGAAGGCCGCGAGGACGGCGGCGGTCGATTCGGGGTCGAAGGTGACGTTCCACTCCGTCGTCGGGTGCGTGTTGCCGCGGTAGTTGAAGGCCCCGCCCATGATGAAGAGGCGTCGGAGCAGGTGAGGCAGCCGGGGTTCGATCTCCAAGGCGAGCGCGAGGTTCGTCGACGGCCCGATGACGATGCCGATGAGCTCGCCGGGGTGTGTGCGGGCGGCGTCGACCCACGCCTGTGCCGCCGAGGTGGGGCTGAGCGGCACCGTCGGTTCCGGCAGGGTGGCGTAGCCGGCACCGGTCTGGCCGTGGGTGAGATCGGCGTACTCGATGTCGGCGGTGTCGGGCTCCCCCACCGCCGATCCGGATGGCATCTGTGCGGCCGTTGATCTCTGGCGAGCCAGCGGCAGGGCATGGCCCGCGTGAACAGGGATGTCGTCGGCTCCGGCGAGCGTGAGCCATCTCCGCGTGTTCTCGACGACCTGCGCAGTGGGAACGTTCCCGCCCGAGGCGGCAATGCCGACGACATCGACGTCGTCCTGGCACAGAAGATAGGCGAGCGCGAGCGCGTCGTCGATGCCCGGGTCGCAGTCGAGGAAGAGCGGCAGAGTCATACGTTCATTCTGCCGGATCGGCAGAAGTGAGCATTTTTCCAGTCCGGCTGCCGAGGGACTCCGCGCAGCCTGTCCGCACAGCCCCTCTGCACACCCTGCTGCCGTGTCTCCCGCGCGGTCCCCCGCCGGTTCGCCTCACCATCGGCGTTGTCTCCTCCAGTTCCCGCACGGCTGCGTGGATCCGCGCCGCACGAACTGACAGCAGAGGTAGATGTCGGACGGTGCGTTCTGCCCGTCCGCGGTGTCAGCACGCGCCGGATCCATCGGAAGCGCACCAGCGGCCTCGAGCTCCTCAACGCTCATGCGCGTGCCGATGGCCTCGGCCAGAGGACCGCGCATGAGCAGCGGTCGCTGTGCGAACGCATACGCATTGAGGAACATCTCGCAGTCACAGCAGCATGCGCCCATGCTGCCCAGACGTGCGAGGAGAGCTGTCGCCCGTGGTGCCGTGCTGTCGCGGAAGCTCTCGGCGAAGCGGTGCGTGCCGTTGCAGCCGAACTCCCCGAGCTGTCGGAAGACGTAGCACACGAGACATTCGCCTGGTCGGGGATTGAGGATGCGAGCCGACGCCGTGTCGATGACCTGCCTGATCTCTGGGTTCTCCGTGATGTTGTCCATGACCTCACGGTGCCATCCGGCACTGACATGAGAGAGATTCAGGTCACAGGGAGTTTCGAGTCGCGTCCGATTCTCCTTCCCCGGTGTGCGATTGCTCGAGCCGTCCGCACCGGCCGCTGCCCGGGACAGCGCATCGGGCGCGGTCCACGCGCGATCGGAGGAACCGGCGTCGACGACCACCGCCGCTCCATAGACTGGGGTGATGACCACTCTCGTCATCGGTGAGGCCCTCATCGACATCGTCTCGACTCCCGACGCACCCGACAGGTACGCCCCCGGAGGTGCGCCGGCCAATGTCGCACTCGGCCTCGGTCGCCTCGGTGACGAGGTCGCCCTGCTCACGGACCTCGGCGATGACTTCCACGGCGGATTCGTCCTCTCCCACCTGCGGGCCTCGAACGTCACCGTCCATGCAGCCCCTCAGGGTGCGACCTCGACGGCGCGCGCGACCCTCTCCGCCGACGGGTCGGCCGAATACGACTTCCACCTGCGCTGGAATCCCGATTCGACGCCGGTCGCAGAGGAGCCGTGGGAGGCCATCCACATCGGCTCGATCGCCGCATTCCTCCCACCCGGGGCGGCGACGATCGACGCCCTGCTCGACGACCGTCACCCGTCCACGCGACTGGTGACGTTCGACCCGAACATCCGCCCGACGATCATCGGCGAGCAGACGGCGGCACTCGCCCGATTCGAGGACCTCGCCGCACGCGTCGACGTCGTCAAGCTCAGCGACGTCGATGCCGAGTGGCTCTACCCCGACCTCGCTGAAGAAGCACAGGTCGATCGTCTGCTCGGCCTTGGTCCGGACCTGGTGGCGATGACGCGCGGAGGTGAGGGCGCAATCCTGGCGACCGCCTCGGCGCGGGTGACGGTGGCTTCGGCTCGGGTCGACGTCGCGGATACGATCGGGGCCGGGGACACGTTCATGGTCTCCCTCATCCACGATCTGCATGCCGCGACGTCAGCGGTGTCCGACCTCGGCACTGCGGAGCTGACGTCATTGGGCGACAGGGCGTCGGCGTTGGCCGGGATCACCGTCGGCCGTACCGGCGCCGATCTTCCGTGGGCTGCGGATCTCACGAACTGAGGAATTCGCCGAGCTGTCGCAGGCAGATGTCGTGGCCGTTGCGGTGGCCGTCGATCATTCCCTGACCGACGAAGGAGACGACCTGGTCGACGAGCTCGACTCTGGTGCCTGTCGAGGTGGCCGTCAGGGTCCAGGTGATGATGGCGGTCGAGAGGATCTCATCGTCTTTGGTGAGAGTCTCGGTGGTCACGATGTGACGCTTCGGCATGACAGCGCAGTACTGCCCAGTCGATGCGAACTCCAGTGCTCCAGGCGCCCCGCAACGGGCGCGGATCGATCCACCGGGGCGGAATTCGTCGATGTCGCAGATCATCTCCTCCCCTTCGGGGACTCCCCACTGCACGCGCTGATCTGTATCGGCGAAGGCGGTCCACACCGCAGAGACCGGGTGTTCGATTTCAGCACCGAGGCTGATCGTCGCGGTCACAGGTGCGCCCTGATCGTCTGCGAGCTCACTCACCGAAGAACACCACCTGGTTCCCGTCCGGATCGGCGATCGGGAGAATGCGGCACGAAGAGCCGGGAATGCCATTCGGTCGCTTGCTCCTCACTGCCGACGCTGATGCCGGCCATGAGTCCGCTCACCATGATCGCTCCTTCGGAATCAGTGTTGGGTTCAAAGCGATTGCATTCTGCAACTGCTTATTCCATGGAACCACACCTCGAAGGATCGGACAACAGAATCGTCCCAGCGACCTCCGCACGGCAATCCTCCGATCATCGGCGCCGGCCGCAACCAGGTTCGACGACCGACTCAGCTTCCGGCGATCTCCGCGTCGACAGCAGCCTGCAGCCGTTCTGAAGCGCGCGGTGAATCCGGATCGGGACGCGGAACGCCGAGGTGAGTCTCCCTCAGCTCCTCCATGAGGCCGGAGACGAGCTGGGGGTCTTCGGTCATGAGTCTGGATCGGATCGTCAGCTCCGGTGTGGTCTCTCGGTGGGTCATCCCCCAGGTTCCGAGTGCAACCATGACCGGCAGGGTCTGGATCCCCGCCTCGGTGAGCGAGTATTTCGCCTTCTGACCGCGGACCGCCTCCGCCTTGGTCAGGAGCCCTTCGTCCACGAGTTTCCTCAGTCGGCTGGCGAGCATGTTCGAGGCGATGCCCTCGTTGTTCTGCGTGAGCAGCTCCCGGAAGTGGCGGCGACCGCCGAAGACGATGTCGCGGAGGATGATGAGGCTCCACGAATCGCCGAGCACCTCGACGGCGGCATTGATCGCACAGCCCGACCGCGGTTGCCCAGCCACGCATCCTCCCTCAAGTGATTGTGTTCTGCAAGTGCATCATCCTACGCTGGGTTCCATTGTCACCGACAATCGACCTGCTCCGGAGGACAACGATGTTCCGCACGCGCATTCACAATCTCTTCGTCTCCCTCGACGGCTTCGCCGCGGGCGATCACGTCACCTTTGATGAGCCCATCGGCGGCGCAGCGGCTCTCTTCTCCCGCTTCGACGGTCGCGTCATCATGGGCGTCGATCGCGCTGATGCTCCGATCACCGTCGACCGTGCGCTCTTCAGCATGTGGGGGCAGGGCATCGGCGCCGAGATCATGGGCCGGAAGAAGTTCGGGCCTCAGGCTGGACCGTGGCCCGACGACGGCTGGCAGGGGTGGTGGGATGATGCGCCGCCGTTCGCGACTCCGTGCTTCATCCTCACCCACCACCCCCGGCCGCCCATCGAGTTCGCCAACGGCACCGTCTTCCACTTCATCGACGCCGACCCCGCCACGGCCCTGGAGACGGCGAGGGCCGCCGCGGGCGGACTCGATGTCCGGCTCGGCGGCGGCCCGTCGACGATCAGGCAGTTCCTCGACGCCGACCTCGTCGACTTCATGCACACGATCACCGTGCCGATCGTCCTCGGCACCGGAGTGCGATTGTGGGACGATCCCGGCGTTCTCGACGAGCGCTTCGCACTCGAGTCGGTGAGCACGCCCAGCGGGCTGACTCACCGGCTGTGGAATCGGCTCAGCTGAGCGCCTCGGCGAGCGGGGTCGCACCGTCGTAGAAGTTCACAGTCTCCCGCACGTCGGCGTCATTGGCGATGACGTAGGTGATGACATCGGCGACGAGCTCACGCGACGTCTCCGCTTGCCCCTCACCGGGGGTGCGGCCGTCGATGTCACCGCGTTCATCGGCGATGACGACGGCGCCCGGCGAGGGATCGAGGGTGAGATGCCCGGGCCCGAGGATCGTGTAGTCGAGCGGGCTCTCACGCAGGTAGGCGTCCGCGCCGTGCTTGGCCTCGACGTACGGGTAGAACGCGTTCGACGGGTCGACGCGGTCGAGGTCGATGCCGACGGTGGCGTAGGAGACCATGACGAAGCGCTTGACTCCGGCCTGTTCGGTCGCGTCGATCGCGCGCTTGGCGGCCTCGAGGTCGACGGCCTTGGTCCGCTCGGGGCTGCCACCGCCTGCTCCCGCGGAGAAGACGATCGCCGCAGCGCCGGCGAACACCTCGGCGAGGGCATCGGTGTCCGCGGTTTCGATGTCGAGGATCACCGGATGCGCCCCGGCGGCTTCGACGTCACCGGCCTGGTCGGGGTTGCGGATGACCGAGTCGACGGCGAAGCCGGCGGCCGTGAGCTTCGGAGCCGCCAGCAGGGCGACCTTCCCGTGTCCGCCGAGGATGACGACGCGACCTGAGTCCGACATGTGCTTGCTCCTTCGTTGACGTTCAGTGGTGCCCACCGATGGGGCGTGCCCACAACAGCCGCGACCGGCGCTCATTTATTCCGCCGAGGCGACCCGGCGTTTGGTGCCGATCGCGTGCGATCGCTGTCATTCCGGGGAAGGGACGGGCTGAAGATTTCTGTGCGCGGCGCCTCTCAAACCGGCTCTGCCGGAGCACAATGGGAGGCATGACGATCACTGAGCTCTTCGCCGATGTCGCCAAGCGTCCCCTCGAGACGATCGAGAACCTGCCGACGCTCACCCCCGAGGAGCTCAACGCTCACCCCGGGTCCCATCCCAATTCGGTCGCGTGGCTGCTGTGGCACATCGGGCGCGAGGTCGATGTCCAGCTCGCCGGCCTCACCGGGGAGGATCAGGTGTGGGAGCGGTTCCGCGACCGCTTCGACCTCGGTCCGATCGGCGACACCATCGGCTACGGGCACACCCCCGAACAGGCCTCGGAGATCGTCGTGAACGATCAGGGACTCCTCGTCGACTACGCCACCGCTGCCCTCGGTGCCCTCATCGACTACGCGAACCGGCTGAGCCCGGAGGACTTCGACGTCGTCATCGATGAGCATTGGACTCCCCCGGTGACCCGCGGCGTCCGCCTCGTCTCGATCGTCGACGATGCCGCCCAGCACGCCGGGCAGGCGGCCTATGCCGCCGGGATGCCGCGCTGACCTCGGCTGATCCTTCTACGCCAATCCGACGAGCGTCGGGATCGCGATCGGACCGGCGCCGAAGACCGCGATCACCGCGGCAAGCGTGAGGAGGAAGAGGTCGTACTCCCATCCGTTGTCGGCGGCCCAGTACTTGCTGTGCCACCGGAAGTTCTGCATCGAGATCGTGATGAGCATGAGCACGACGACGCCGATGCCGGCGAACTGGGCGAGCACACCGGTGGCGAAGGACAGGGCAGCGGCGAACTCCGCGATCGGCACGAACCAGGCCAGCGGCAAAGGCAGGCCGTCGTTCTTCGCGAAGCGGCGCACATCCTTGAGCTTGAGCAGCGATTCGTGGAAGAACGTGAAGGCGAGCAGACCGCGCACCAGGAGCAGGACGACGGCGATGACGAGCGACGGCGCGGTGAACACGGCAGACCCCCTTCTACGCGGACGGCTGACCCGACGCAGTCTACGCGCCGATCACACTGCCTGCGCCTCGACGATGAAGAGCGGATCGGTTCCGACGAATGGTCGACGTGACCAGGAACCCCACACCTCGGTGACGGTGAACCCGGCTGCGGTCAGCTGTGCTTCCAGCGTTTCCCTGGTGCGGAAGACGAAGGTCTCGTCCTCGACGAGGACCTCATCGGTGTCGACGAAACGATTCGAGAACCGGACGTGGATGCGACCTTCGCCGAGGTCGTCAACGTCGGCCCATTCCTCCAGCGGCCCGTGTCCGGTCATCCGCGTCGTCGCCTCGGGCTGCGACCACGTCTCCCACGCGCGAGCGCTCGGATTGCGGCTCTCGAAGGCCAGGACTCCACCTGTGCGCAGTGCAGCGCGGACATCGAGGAGAGTGCCCTGCCAGTCGGGGTCGCTGATGTGCTGGGCGACGTTTCCCGACATGATGGCGAGGTCGAAGCGCTCGGCCGGGACCGCAGTCGAGTCGCCGTTGATCCATTCGACGCGCTGTCCTTCATCTCGACTCGCTGCGAAGGCGATCATCGCGGCCGACGGATCGATTCCGAAGACTCGGCGTCCGTCCTCGGCGAGCGAGCGCGTGAGCAATCCCGTCCCGCAGCCGAGGTCGAGGATCCGTCGGGCACCCACTCGGTGAGCGAGCGCACGGAAGTACTCGTGGTCGGCGCCGCCGGGATTGTCGCTGTCATAGAGCTCGACGATCCACGGATGGAAGTCACCCAACATCACTTGCCAGCGAACTTAAACGTCGTCCACGGCCAGGACGGAGCGGCTGCTCGGCCGTCCGCATCCATCGCACCTCCCCGTCGACGACGGTGTCGGTGGCGTTCATGCCGAGGTTCTCCGCGATCCGCTGCGAGGCCGTGTGGGCGGGATGGATATGGGCGATGATCTCACCGACTCCGTCATCGACGAGGTCGGTCATCAGCATCGTCGTCGCACGCGTGGCGATGCCCTGCCGTTGCCACGGGGTTCCGACCACCCAGGCGATCTCCGCAGTGCCGCCGGCATCGGTGACGGTCGCCTGGACATAGCCGACGGGCTGACGCTGATCACCCCATTCGATGATGAGGTTGATCCATTCCTCGCTGCCGCCCGATGAGCGTCCGCGCACTTGGGCGGCGTACTGCTTCACCAGGGCCTCGCGGGTCGGCGGGTGGCCGCCGGTGAACTCGTAGAGCGCGGGATCGGCGAGGACTGCGGCCATCACCTCGGCGTCCTCGACCCGCAGCGGACGCAGCTCAATCCTGGTCATGATCCCACTCCCTCCGCAGCAGCCCGTAGACCCAGGAATCGGAGACCACACCAGCCACGATGCAGTCCTCGCGCAGAGTCCCCTCCCGGCTAAAGCCGAGCCTCTCGAGCACGCGGGCCGAACCGATGTTGCGCGTGTCGGCTTCGGCCTGCACACGATTGAGGTCGAGGGCATCGAACGCCCATGCCAGCAGGGCGCGGGCCGCCTCGGTCGCGTAACCGCGTCCCCAGACCTCCTCGGCGAAGCAGAATCCCAGGGATCCGCTCCGGAAATCGGGGTTCCAGCTGTTGAACGTGACCCAGCCGATGAACGCGGCGTCTGCGCGCCGCTCGACGGCCACCCGTGCGCCGGTCCCGTTCTCTGCCATGCTCCGGCAGCCGGCCATGAAGCGCGCGATCATCGCCCGGTCGGTCCACGTGGGCGAATCCCAGTACTCGAGCACCCGCGCATTCGACTGCAGCGCGTAGAGCGCCTCGGCGTCGGCATCAGCGAACGGACGCAGGCGAAGACGGTCCGTGGTGAGCGTCGGGGTCGGGAGCATCGTTGTCGGCGATGACATGGGTTCATCGTGTCACATCCGCTGGGCTCACAGCCGATTCCCGGCCCACCGGCGTCGTCGGTCCCTTGTGTGCACACGCACCGTGAACTAGGTTGAAGCCGTAACGAGCAGCAAGATGCCTTGCACATCTGCTGCCAGCCGGGGACAACCTCGGCGACGCTCTGCGGAAGGAATCCCATGGTCGACTCAGCACAGGACCGCCAGCCCACTCCGGACCCGGCGGAGAACAACGCCTACTTCCCGTCGCCGTACTCGTTGTCGCAGTACACGGCGCCGACGACCGATTTCGACGGCCTCGGCACCGACGAGACGTACACGGGCGGCAAGTGGAAGGTCCTCGTCATCGCCACCGACGAGCGCTACATGCTCATGCAGAACGAGACGTTCTTCTCCACCGGCAACCACCCGGTCGAAACGCTCCTGCCGATGTACCACATCGCCCAGGCCGGCTACGGGATCGACATCGCGACCCTCGACGGGGAACCGGGCAAGTTCGAATGGTGGGCCTACCCGAAGGACGATGAGGCCGTCACCGCGGAATGGGAGGCGACGAAGGAGGCGTTCAAGGCGCCGAAGAAGCTCACCGAGGTGCTCGAACAGGGTCTCGACGACTATGCGGCGATCTTCATCCCCGGCGGTCATGGTGCGATGAACGGCATCCCCTTCAGCGCTGTCCTCGGCGAGACCCTCGACTACTTCCTCGACAACGACCGGCTCATCATCACCCTCTGCCACGGCCCGGCAGCGCTCCTGGCCTCCGGTGTCGGCCGCGATGAGAACCCCTTCGCCGGATACCGGATCGTCGCGTTCCCGGACACCCTCGATGAGGGTGCGAACATCGAGATCGGCTACCTGCCGGGCAAGATGCCGTGGGCTCTCGGAAAGGCGCTGACGAAGGCGGGCATCGAGATCGCCAACGAGGACATGACCGGAGCGACGACGCGCGACCGCAATCTCCTCACCGGCGACAGCCCGCTCGCGGCGAACCAGCTCGGAAAGGACTCCGCGAAGGCGCTGCTCGAGCAGTTCGGGAACTGACACCGGTCGAGCGCCGTCGCCAGTCCCGGGGCACTCAGCTGCGGGGCGCTCAGCTCGCGGCGGCCTGTCGCGGGGCACACTGTCCCGGGGCGCTCAGTCCCGGCGCTCTCTGTCCCGGGGCTCTCAGTCCCGGGCCAATGTCATATGGAGCAGCGGATACGGCAGTCCGGCGGCGTCGACGGGGCTGCGTCCGGTGACGGTGAAGCCGCGACTCAGATAGAACCCGTAGGCCTGCTCATTCTGCTCGTTGACGTCGACGGCCGTCACGTCCTCGGCGGAGATGACATGGTCGAGAAGCCTCGTCCCGACTCCCTCGCCTCGGTGGTCGGCGTCGACGAAGAGCATCTCGAGGCTGCCATCGGCGGTGCCGGCGAAGCCGACGGCGACTCCGCCGCGCTCGGCGACGGTGAGACGGACATGCGGGAAGTAGTCCGAGGCCAGCCGCTCCTCGATGGCGTCGCGGTGGTCAGCCGCGAGGAAGTCGTGCGTCGCGAGCACCGACGAACGCCAGATGTCGACGAGCCGCGGGTAGTCCTCGGCACCTCGTGCCGGGCGGATGAGCAGGGAGCTGGCCATGCCGACCAGCGTAGTCGACCGCAGAGGCTCACCTGCGCACAGTCCCCGACCGTCCCGCGCCGAGGACGGTGCTGAGACTGAGTCCGGCAAGCACGATGACGAGGACGGCGCTCAATCCGATCATCGCCGTCGTCGACGGCAGGACGGTGACCGCCAGGCCCAGGCCGACGACGGGGACGATGAGACCGAGGTAGGCGACGAGGAAGAGACCGGCCAGGGCCGCTCCGCGACGGTCCGCCGAGGTGGTCGCGAGGATCGTGCCGACCGCGCCCTTGAAGAGGAAGCCGGCCCCGGCACCGGCGACCGCGCCCCCGACGAGGAAGAGCACGAGGCTGGCCGAAACCGTGCCGGCGACGAGGAAGCCGAAGCCGAGGATCTCGGCGAGCGCGCCGAGCCGCAGCCGCACCGGGGGTGCCATCCGCTGGGTCGCGGTCTGGGCGAGCGCGGCGGCGGCGAAGACGACGAACGTCACCGCACCGGCGATGAGTCTGCTGGGTTCGTGGAGCGCCTCGGCGAGGAACTCCGGGGTCACCGAGGTGAAGACACCGAAGACGGAGAAGGCCGCCAGTGCCGCAACGGCGGCCTGCCAGAAGCCGCCCCCGGCCCCGGCCCCGCCGGGAAGCTGGGGCCGGTAGCTCGGACGCGACGGCTGCACGTCGACGGTCTCGGGGGCAAGGGCGACGGCGACGATCGACGCGATGAGGAGGACGAGGAACACGAGGTAGGGCACGACGAGGGGGCCGGTGACGTATTGGGCGAGGAAGCCGGCTATCAGCGGCCCGAGTCCGAGCCCACCGATGTTCGCAGCGATCGAGACGACCTCGGAGCGGGCGGAGTCGGTCGCGTGCGGGCGGTGGCGGCTGTGGAGTTCGTGGAGGTGCGCCGTCGCCGTGGCGGTGAGCATGCCGATGCCCAGTCCCGAGATGAACCGGGCGGCGATGAGCCCGGGCAGATCCGGCCAGAGGAGGAAGATGACCGCCGAGGCGGCCTCGAGGGCGAGCGCGGGAATGATGATGCGCTTGCGGCCCACCCAGTCGGAGATGTGGCCGACGAGGATGAGGCTGATGACGACGCCGACGGCATAGACGGAGAAGACGATGGTGACGACGAACGTCGAGAAGCCGTCGCGCTCGGCGTAGAGCGGGTAGAGCGGGGTCGGCAGGGTCGAGTACGCCATGCCGATGAGGAAGGCGGCGGCGACGAGCCAGAAGCCGAGGCCATGTCGGGTGCTCGTCGTCATGGGCGTGCTGTGCAGTGTCGTCGTCATGCGGGGTCGTGCCTCTCGGTCGTCAGGGGCGCCCATTGAAAAGGGCTGCTTACACTGTCCACCCGAACAGTCATCGTGTCCAACGAATAATTCGGATAGGAGAAATCGTCCTGTGCGATAATTGGTGGATGGATCTTCGCCAACTCGAGTACTTCGTCGCTGTGGCGAATGCGCAGAGCTTCACCCGTGCCGCCGAGTCCCTCCACGTCTCGCAGTCGACCGTCTCAGCGGGGATCAAGGCCCTCGAGCGGGAGGTGGGCGTGCCGCTCATCATCAGGACGACGCGGCAGTTCCATCTCTCCCCCGCAGGAGAGGAACTCCTCGTCCGCGGACAAGGGCTTCTCGCCGACGAGCAGGCCGCGCTCGCGGCCGTCCGGCAGGTCGACGGGGTCGTCAGCGGTCGGCTCCGCCTCGGTGCGCCGACGTTCGAGCCCCCGTTCGATCTCCCCGAACTCCTCGCCCGCTTCCGGCAGCGCTACCCGGCGGTCGAGCTGCAGCTGATCTCCTCCCCGACTGGGTCGGTGGGGATGCGCCAGGACGTCGTCGACAACCAGCTCGATGCGGCGTTCTCCTCGGATGCCGCGCCCCATCCGGCGCTGTCGGTGCGCGAGATCGCGCGCACTCCGGTCGTCCTCGTCGTCGCAGGCGACCATGAGCTGGCGTCCAGGCGCTCCGCGACGCTGGCCGACATCGCGGCCGAACCGTTCATCGACTTCCCACCGGGATTCGGGCTCCGCGCGATCGCCGACGAGGCCTTCCGCAGGTCGGGACTGCGCCGCTCGGTCATGGTCGAATCATCGACGGCGGCGATGATCCTCGCGTTCGTCCGCAACGGCCTCGGCATCGCTCTGCTCCCCGAATCCGCTGTCGGCGAGCAGCCCGGAATCGTCACCCTCTCCCTCAGCGACGCCGACCTGACGTGGACCGTCTCACTCATCTGCCATGCGCGCCGGTGGCAGCCTCCCGCCCTCGGCGCTCTCATCGGACTCCTCGATGACGCCGAGGCGGAGGACGGCGGCAGCAGCGGCAAAGCCGCCGGCCATGGGAGTCCAAGCAGAGCCGAACATCGCTGACGTGATCGAACAGTCACCTTGTCGGGTGGAGACGCCTCGGCGACGGGCATAGACTGGCCGCGCGCTCCGGCACAGGAGCGATCCCCATCGGCTGACCGACGGGTCTCATCCACGGCTCGCTGCGTCGGCTCGGGAAGCCACTCGCAGGAAGGACAGACCCCATGTACGCATTCTCCAGCCCCTCGCACTACGTCCAAGGGAAGAACGTCATCGCCGACCTCGCCGACCATCTCGCACCCCTCGGCACCACTCCGCTGCTCATCGCCGACGACACCGTCTGGGGTCTCGTCGAAGCACCGATCGAGAAGAGCTTCACCGACGCGGGCATCGACGTCGTCCGCGAGTCATTCAGCGGCTTCGCCACCCCCGAGACGATCGACGGACTGGTCGAGCGCATCCGGTCGGGCGGTCATGATGTCATCGTCGGCCTCGGCGGAGGTTCGGCGATCGATTCGGCCAAGGCCGCCGGGCACAAAGCCGGCATCAAGTGGGCATCGATTCCCACCGCGGCGTCCTCGGATGCTCCCACCTCGGGGCTGTCGGTCGTCTACACCGCTGACGGCGAGTTCCTCGAGTACCGCTTCTTCCACAAAAACCCCGACCTCGTCCTCATCGACACCCAGCTCGTGGCCAACGCACCGGTGAACTTCCTCATCGCCGGCATCGGCGATGCGCTCGCGACCTGGATCGAAGCGCGGGCCACCGCACGCGGCACCGGTGAGACGATGTCCGGTGGGCGCCCGACCCAGGCGGGCACCGCGCTGGCGCATCTGAGCTGGGAGATCCTCCACGAGAACGCCCTCGCAGCGATCGACGCGGTCAACGCGAAGACTGTCACCCCGGCCCTCGAGGCCGTCGTCGAGGCGAACACCCTGCTCTCCGGTCTCGGCTTCGAGGCCGGCGGCCTGGCGGCTGCCCATGCGATCCACGACGGGCTGACGGCGGCTCCGCAGACCCTCGGTCTCGCCCACGGGCAGAAGGTCAACGTCGGCACTCTCGCCCAGCTGATCATGGAAGGCGCCGATGCCGAGGAGATCGAGGACTTCATCGAGTTCACGACCCGTGTCGGTCTGCCCAACACGCTCACCGAGGTGGGGCTGAGTCCTGATGACGCGAAGGAGCTTGAGGCGGTGGCGAAGGCGGCGACCGTGCCCGAGGAGACGATCCACAACATGCCGTTCCCGGTGACCCCGGAGATGGTCGTCGACGCCCTGCGCGCGGTCGAATCCGTCTCGCGCCGGGTGCGGGCTGACCGCGGGCTCCCCGAGCCGAAGAAGTACGAAGCGAAGGGGCACTGAGCCTCTTGTGCCCTGCCCGCACTGAGCGGACTCCTCGATAGGTCGACGTGATGCGAACCCCGGCGTTGTGATGTCGGGGTTCGTGTGCGTCGATGAGTTCGTGCGAGACTGTGCGTCGTGATTCCAGGCACCGTCAACGAACTCTCCGCCCATGATCGGATGATCCTCGACTTCGAGCGATCACCGTCATCGGCGGCCACCCGCATGGTTCTGTGCCGACGCATCGAACTGGCCGTCGAGAGGTATTCCGCGGTGCTCGAAGGACTCGCTGACACCGACGCGGCATTCGGCTACGCCCCGGATGTCGTCACTCGCATCCGCCGACTGCGGTCGGAACGCTTCGCCTTCGAACGACGGAAGGGCCGCTGGCGCTCGTTCATGCCGTAAGACGCTCGTTCATCCGGTACCGCGCTCAGCCGAAGGTCTTGCGAAGCGTGGCCACCGAGATGTGCGGCCAGCCGACGATCCCCTGGTCCGGCATGAGCAGGATGCGGAAGTTGAGGACGCACATCTGCGCGTATTGGATCTGCATGATCGTCGGCTGATCCGGATGGGTGAGCCGCTCGACCCACATGGTCGCGTAGACGAGCGTGGTCTGCGCATTCGGCCCTTTGTCTCCCGTCGGTACTCCCCCGAGCAGAAAGGGCGAGTTCGTCAGGCCTCCGTCGGCGAGTTGCGGTTCGACGGTGACGTGCGGGCCGTACGGATCGTTCCGGTGTCTGCGGAAGCCGACCTTGGCCTGCGTCATCACGTTGATCGCGACCCCATCGATCGAGTAACCGGCCTCGACTTTGTCATGGATATCGGCCTGGAGAAGGCGAATGGGATCGTTGACGACATCCTGCATCGGCACGCCGAGGATCTGGTCGGGAAGCGGTGGCTCCGGCGGGTGCGTGTTGTAGGGAGTGCGGGGGTTCTCCGGGCCTTCGGCGATGCTGAGGTCGAACTGCTGGAACGGTTTGAGGTGATCGGTGCGTGAGGTCCCGGCCTCCGAGCTGCCGGCCGCGTTCATGATCGCTTCCTCAGGCGGTGTCACCCCGGTGATCGGGGTGCTGTTGAAGGAGAGGAAGTCCGAGTATCCGTACGGCTGGTCGCCGATGGGAAGCACCGGTGGCGCACCGGAGAACGGCACGACCGTTCCCTGGGCGATGAGGGTGTTGCCGTGCGGGATCGACGACATGCGGTAGACGATCTGCCCGTTCGAGGGATTGCGCAGGGGCGGATACTCGGCCGGCGGTTGGATCATCCACATGCCGGGTTCGATGTGCAGCGCGCTGTGGGTGTCCTTGTCGCTGACCTTGTGCAGGTAGGTGAGGCCGTGGAGATCGACGCCGTCTCCGCCGCAGGCACGGTTGGGCACCGGTGAACCGATCGGCGTGACGTCGTAGGTTTCCTCGGTCTGGTTGAGCTGGAGATAGAGATTCGCGTGCCCGGAGTAGTCAGGTCGGGAGATCAGGTTGAATCCGTGTCCGCGCCAGGACCCCGCGAGTTCCTGCAGACCGCCCAAACATGAGAGCACATTGCTGTTGTCCGGGCTGAAGCGAACCGTTGACTCCGACATCGCGCACTCTCCTTCGAGGAAACCGGATTTCTCGGATCGAGCGGGCACGGCGGTCAGCCGCCGTCCGGGTCACCGCACTCTTCGGCCCCGGTGCTGCATCCGAGGAAAGCCATCTTGCCACATGTCTGCATCGGCTGAACAGGTCTGCTCGGGAGAGCTCGGGCACCGAACAGCGTTCTTCCCGGCGAAGGTCCATCGCCGGGAAGAGCACCGTGCGATGGGGTCAGCCGGACACTGAGCGAACGATCTCCGCGATCCGCTTCTCCGTGGCGGCATCGACGGTCTCGAAGTACCAGGCCGCAGGCATGAGAGCCCCGTCTTCACCACCGGCGGGGTTGAACGGAGCCTTCTCGGTGAGTGCGAGGTTCAGCCGTTCGTCGTTGCGCAGGGTGATGAGCGCCGGAGTGCTCGCGGAGGCGGCGTACGCGGGCATCCCGTACCAGATCCGGGGTTTGAGCTCCGGTGCAGTCGCCACGATGAGGTCGTGCACCTGCTGCATGGTCGAGCGTCTCGGCTCATCCATGGCTGCGATCTTGTCGATGACCTGGCTGAGGTTCTTCTCATCCTTCGATGACATGTCGTGTCCTTTCATCGGCCGATGTCGAGCATCGGCGGGCAGCAGTCGGCGCGATAACGCGCCGCACCCCATCCGGACATGTCCTGAGGATCTCAAGCCTCTCCGCGATGATTCACGTGGTCCTCACGTGGAAGTGCAGGAGGTGACGCTGAGCGTCACCGAGTTCAGTCTAATCGACACTCATCCTTCGGCCATGGCACGTCCGCAGTCCGCGGTATGCCAGCCAAGCTGTGCGGATGACCCTCACCGCAGCCGAAGCAGCCCCGCCTGCGTCGGGTGGAACCAGTCAGACAAGCTCAGATGCTCTCGTGACAAGTTGCGGAAGATTCCTGGGAAAGTACGTTGCGGTTGCGCTTTTCAAGTCAGCCTGTGACCACCATCGCCACCGTGTCATCGCCACACGTTCCAGCTCCGTCCATCCCCCGCTTTGCAGTGCTGAGGCAGCAGTGACTCGCGCGGCGAAGAAGTGTTCAGTCTGATGGACTCGTTCGCCATGGTTGAGGAAGTTCGCAACTCGGCGATGGAACGGGCCCACTATCGACAATTCAGTCAGTCCGGTTTCTTCACGCAACTCACGCGCGGCAGCGTCGTTGAGAGACTCATCATGCTTTACGCCACCGCCCACCGTGAACCAGAATCGCACGATGTCGTCACTATCTGAAAGATCGCGTCCCTCGAAAAGCAACACACGTGACGAGGGATCCAGCAAGATCACGCGCGCTGCGGTACGAGTTGGGATGCCCATCGAAAGACAGCCTATTGTGTTTGCACACCAGCTGTGTAGAACCGATCAAATTAGACACCGAATAGTCGCCGGCTCGATTGAGTACAAGCACGACGAGAACTCAGTCACCCTTCCCACGGGGTGCGTCACTGACGATTTACATTGAACTGGCACTCCACCACAAACCCAAACATCGAGCACGCTGGTCAGCGCCAACGTTGATCGTTTCCTCGGGCACGCGTCATGCGACTTTCAGCGGCGTGATCGCGGCGACCTTGTCCCGCAGCGTCCGACGTTCGATCCGCAGCTCGTAGTTCGACTGCAGGTTCATCCAGAATTCTTCCGAGGTCCCGAAGTACCGTGCCAGCCGAATCGCCGTGTCTGCGGTGATACCCCTCTTGCCGTGCACGATCTCGTTGATTCGGCGCGGCGGCACTCCGATAGACACGGCAAGCTTGTTCTGGGTGATCCCGAAACCCTCGATGAAGTCCTCCATCAGGATTTCTCCCGGATGGACAGGCTCGATCAGGTCATTCTCAATGGTAGTCGACGAGTTCGACATCGTCCGCTCCTCCCTCTCTCCAGACGAAGCAGATGCGCCATTGCGCGTTGACCCGGATGCTGTGCTGACCCGCACGATCGCCGGCGAGTTGCTCCAGACGATTCCCTGGCGGGATCCTCAGATCCTCGACATCGTTCGCCGCGTGGATCAATTCGAGCTTTCGAAGAGCCGCTCGTTGGACCATCCGGTCTACGCGTTTGACGTACTGCTCATGCCAGATGCGCTCGGTGTCCTTGCTGCCGAACGATCTGATCATGGAACAAATATATAACGGACTTCGTCAATAACGCTAGACGTTAAACAAAAACTCTACCGGGTTCCGGCACGAACAGTCATCAGATTGTCGCCCGGCGACACCGTCCCCTTTCAGTCGGCGCCACAGGGCCAGCTCGCGTGCGACGACCTGCACTGCAGGGCGACGCACTTCTCGTCGACCCACAGTACGCATCGTCACGACTTCGCTCGGCAACGACGAGATCGATGCGTATAGTGGTTGACGCAGGTGATCTCCGTCAGGAGGAGGCGTGATGACAGGACCCGACACACTGTTCCCGGGCTGTTCCCGGGCTCTCTTCGAGCCCACTACGATGCTTTCGCCTCATCGATCGCAGCGGCCGGAGGGGCAGAGGAGCAATTCGCGCGCACCCAGGTGGCTTACCGCGTGAAGCGCCAGTTCGCGTGGCTCACACCCGTCACTCGAGCACGGTCGCTTCTGACGCTCGACATGTACGAACCACACGAGGATCCGGTCGTAGACGAGATCATCCCGTTCCGCGCGGACAAGTTCACACACCAGATCACCGTCGACTCCGCCGAGACGATCACCTTGGTCGCGAACCGGAACTGGTTCGAACTGGCCAGGGCGTGGGGCGGCAAAGAGGGCTCCTCAGCTAGGCGTTGAAGCGGAACTCCGCGACGTTCAGTAGCCGAATAACCTCAGCTTGCGAACTCGGCAAAGCCGTCTCACCCGATATGACGGCCGTCGCTCATGCGTAACAGTAACCCCGGGGCGAAGCCGTCGTCACAACCTGGGACCGTCGTTCCGATCCCAATCGACGGGACCCAACTCGATGACAGAGTCGGTCCACTCGTCGGACGCTCCTGGCCAACTCGTGGGCGGTTCGGGCCCGGCATACCGATACTCTCCAAAGCGCCCGGTTGCTCCGATCCCGAGCACCCAGCCTGACGGCAAGCGACGCCACGCCCGCCACTTCTTCTTGTCGTTCGCCGTCTGAACGACGATGCCGTGCTGATCTGGTAGGCCCCACTTCGACACGGGACTGATCACCATGTCGGTGAGGTCATCCCAAAACGTCTCTCCCCGCCGTTCGTACCGGAGAGCCTGGGCAGTATGGATGTACTGCAGAGCACGTTTGGTGCCGTCGAACTCTCTACGATCGAGTTGAGCCCCTGATTCGTCAACCCCGGCCTGGCCTGAGAAGGTCTCCAGGTCGGCAAGCCGATCAGCTTCGAGTTGCTCCCGTCGGGTCACGTCGTTTCGGAAGTCGCGCATCTCTGACAGCGCTCCCCTAAATGTTGTTGCCCGCGCCAGGTGATTGTAGCGGCCGGTCAATTCCTTGGCCCAGCGCACAGATCCGTGTAGCCCGGCGGAGACTCCTAAGCGTGCACGTAGTGGCATCTCTTCGTTTGTCCACAGAAGCCGCTTTAAGATCACTTCCGTGGCGGCGTAGAACGCCACAGCGTAGAGGAAAGGGAACATCGCGAATGGGAGCCACACTGAGAGCGCCAGCGGAGCCAGTAGGTCTGACCAGACGAGCTCGTCCCACTTGTTCAAGGTCTGGGCGGTGGTCCATGCGAGCAGGCTCAGTCCAATCAACATGAGCGGGATCGAGAAACACCCGAGTACTCGTTGCCCCTTCTCGTCATGCTGAGCAAAGGCCGTCATCGCCGCCAGGAGAAAGATGACCGGTTGCGCGATCAATTCGCCCCACAGCGGCAGCGATTCCAGGTTCAGGTAGAACAGGAACAGCGTGGACAGCGTGAGGGTCTCGCGACGGACATGGTCAAGGATCTCAACGCCGGACTTCGCTTCTATGGACTTGAAGAGGAGCGGGAAGCCAACACCAACCACGATGACGACGGTGTCCTTCAGCAGCTTCATCTGCCAGATGCTGAGGAGCCACGCGAGCCAAACCCACAATGCGACCCAAACGATGAAGAGCCCAAAGACGAGGAGCACCACCCATTTGAAGAGAGAGCGCGCAATAGTTCTGAGAGCAGGTAGCACTACGTCGCGCCACTTAGGGAGCACCATTGCGAGCACGACCAGCAAAGCGATCAAGATCACGGACGCAAGTTCACGATTATTCAGCATGTTTGCCCAAGCCACTTGTCAATACGGGATTCGCTCAATCGTATCTAGGCACACCGACACCAGTCGGATCTCTTAACGGGCACGCGGGACCGCTGAGGACTAAGGGACCCCGCAACCTGCCCAGAGGTCGGGTTCGCGGTGGCAGCGCGTTGCCCTGGCGCGAATGCAAGGAACCCAATCTTGCCTAGGGCATGTCTTACAGAATTTCAGTATCGTGCGGTCGCACTAGTGCGCACTGAAGAAGGAGCGACGGCCACCGCTAGCAGAAGTTAGAGCGCAAATCTAAATTCCATCACGTTCCGTCGCCGAACAACCTCTATCCTGCCGTATCCGATCATGCCCTTAAGGGCCTATTCCGCCGCTGATCAGAGATAGCCAGAGCGACCAATATCGCATGACGTCCAGATATGAATGGGGGGGTGGTTGGACCAGCGTGATTCTACTGGGCAAGGTCCGGGCCGTGCGCCAATTCCCAATCATCCAAGCCACTCGCCACGGCAATCTGGGCATGCACTGTGGCTTGTGGTTCGGCACACTCCGTCGGACTACCTCTCACGTATGGGATCAGTCGTCAGCGCGCTTCCCGGCTCCATCCGACTCAGCGCTGAGAGCAACGCCATGTGCGTCGCAGTCGCCACCTGATGCAGGTCGAGCGGGAAATCACCGGGCACTCGTCTGTCTCCAGAAATCGTTAACAGCAGGCGAGGCCAGAAATACCCATGCGCTATACCGCTGTAGGTGTTCCACAGCCACGTGACGTGGTCTTTTAGGATGTCGTGTCCTAGCTCTTCCCCCATTCCAGCGAGCTCCAGCGCTTCGAACATGACTGCACTCATGCCTTCGACAATTCGACCATCCCCCGGAGGATTACCTTTCGGCCACAGTTCCCTGCGATGCTTCCCAAGCGACTCCACCAGATCCTGCGGCGCAGCAAACGCCTGCATGCCTTCAAAATTGGCGAACTGTTCCAAGCCCTGCCTGCCGCTCTCGGTATCGCGTGCGACGACCTTATGCGCACGTTCGACTCGCTCATCCGGATCGGTGGGCAACAGGACGAAGAGGGTTCGAGCCGAACCCACCAAAGCTGCACGCAACATGGTCTGAAGTGCAACCGGTGATGTTGGCACTGAGTTTTGGATTATGTAGCTGATCTGGTTCAAGCAGGAATATGCGGTCTCCAAACCCACCGCAACCACACCGGTAATGTCGACGGGACCGTGCGGCATCGCTTCATAAAGCCGAGAGAGTTCGGAGGCCTCAGAGTCATTTCGAGCTTCGAGAAACTCATTCCAGTAATCTTCGACCGGACCGTCTATCACTTGAAGGGCACGGTTGAGCATCTCGGCGACCTCCGGGTCGTCCAAACCAAGACCAATCATGGCTCAATCGTCTCACTATAAGAGGTCTGATTTCAGACACGCCACTCACACCATGGAAGACGCTGCCGATCCAGATGACCGCGCGGCAGCCGGACCGGCACCAGTATGGTGCGCCTTACCTCTGCACTGAGCGGCTTCGGGCACTATCCGTAAGACCAAACGAGCGCTAGCAAATCGGGGCTACCGGACGAAACAGGCCACACATTAGGCACAGCTCATGTTCGTAGAACAGTTTTGCCCGAAGTTAGAGCGAAAATCTAAACTCCGCCAAGTTCCGGTACAGAAGGCCATCTGCCGCACGTAGCCACCACGCGCACCGGCGCTGGGTCCGAACCCGCCGGTATGCTGAGTGTAGCCTTCTCGACACCTCGCGGAGGCGTTTCGCGAGAGCGCCGAACGGTGGCCGCATGACGAAGAGGAGCCGCCGATGGCGTGGGAAGACGAGTACCGAGATCACATGCTATGGACAGCTGTCACGAACGCAGTCGAGTCACTCTCTGAGGTTCCGGCAGAGGAGTTCACGGACGACCTGGCCCGCCTACGAACTGTTCTCTCCGAGATCGGTGGGCATGCGGAACAGCCGCACGCCGTGCTCTCGAACGAGCACCTCACAGCCGTGAAAAACCTCGTCGACGCAGTCGGTGCCTCGCTCCCTGACTCCATCGCCACGATATTCTCGCCGCCCCCGAACAACCGGAATGCGCTGTCCCCTTTTGTGCAGCTCACGCAACAGGTCCGGACTTGGCCAGCGACAGGCTCGACGAGTCTGCGCGGCCTAAGCAAGCAGGCCGAGCAGGTCGAGGCATCCTTCGCATCGCTGAACAAGCGCCTCGACGAGCGTCTCTCGGCGATCGAAGCGCAAGCCACTGAGCAGTCCAAGACAGTCGCGGCGTCGCTCGAACAGCAGAAGGCTGATCTGGCCGAGCAGCGCACGATGTTCGAGGCTTTGACCGAGGAGAAGACCACCGAGTTGCAAGAGGAACTCGCGCGTCTACAGACGGCCACGACCGAGACGGATTCGGTCGTCGAGCAGCAAAAGGCACGACTCGACTCGGCGCTCTCCTCCCACCAGGACAAATTCTCGGCCGCGCAGGAAGACCGAACGCAAAAGTGGTCAAGCCTCCTCGAGGACAACGAAGCGAAGATGCAGGAGCATCTCGAGAAGATGCAGGAGCACGAGGAGCAGTCGCAGAAGGTGCTGTCAGCGGTCGGCGTCAACGCGACGGCCACCGACTACGGCGCATACGCGAACGACCAGGCAAAGGCCGCCAACAGGTGGCGCATCGGAGCACTGATCGCACTGTCCATCGCGGCCCTCGCGTTCCTAGGGGCTGCCGGGGCATCGTTCTTCGGGTTCGGCACCGACCTCGACTGGTGGCAGGTAGTCTTCCAGAAACTTGGCGCTCCCGTGGGCGCTGCAGCTGTGGGCTATGTCCTAATCCGAGAGTCGGGTCAGCACCGCAGAGAGGAAAGAGCAGCTCGGCAGGTGCAACTCACCCTCACGGCGCTCGAGCCGTTTATCGCGAATCTGCCGCCGGAGCAGAAGGAGCTCATCCGTGTCGAGACCGCGCGGCGCATCTTCGCCGAGCAGAAGGATGCGCTGCCGAAGGCCGCCGCGCGGGACGCGGAGACGGACAGCCACTCGAATAGGCCATGAAACTCGGCTCGAACGCCCTGCAGGCAAGCACATTCTTCCGCGCGACGAGACACACAACCCGCCAAAATCATGGTCCGACGCTGGAGGCGAGACCGTTGGAATCTGCCACGCCAAACGTTAGAGCGCGAATCTCCACTCCACCACATACCGTCACGGAGAACCATCACAACGACTCCGACATCCGACCAACGATCGTCGACCGCATGGGTGTCTTAGAGCGAGATCTCACCGACCTTTGCCGCGAATCCGGCACATAGCACGTGAGCTTGCTAGAGAGGGATCCAATAGCATGTCCACCGCGAAGCGGCACCACCGTCAGAAGGGTAGTCCTCTCCGGCGCTCCATCGTTCGCCCTGACTGTCATTCAGCGGTTCAAGCTGGAAAAGTGCCGCTCGTGCACCTCTGACTTGGACGGCCAGACGTCATACCTTTCGATGCCCAGAGAGCCGACGGTGCGAGCTATGACACCAGTCTCCTCCAGAACTTCACGGATGATGGCAGCCTCGGGCGGCTCCGAAGCCTCGTTGGTCCCTGCGGGCACCTGGACACCGGCGATCTCGAGCGGGACGTCGTCATGCGTGAACACCAGAAGCCGCCGATCGCGGACGACGTATCCTACGACCTTTCGAACCAGCCGACGCTCCGGCACTGCGATCACCCTACGCTCAGCGGCGCGATCGCAGCGATCTGCTCCCCCGCGAGTTCTTCCGCACGGTCGAGCTCATAGTGACTCTGCAGGTAGATCCAGAACTCCGCCGAGGTACCGAAGTACCTCGCGAGGCGCAGCGCGGTGTCTGCGGTGATCCCGCGCTTACCGTGCACGATCTCATTGATCCTCCTGGGAGGTACGCCGATCGACACGGCGAGCTTGTTCTGGGTGATACCGAATCCCTCGATGAAGTCCTCCATGAGAACCTCCCCTGGGTGGATCGGTTCGATCTTGTCAGTGGTAGTCAACGATCTCCACCTCCTCCGGACCGGCGCCGGTCCACACGAAGCAGATCCGCTACTGGTCGTTGATCCTGATGCTGTGCTGTCCGGCCCGATCACCCTTGAGGGCCTCGAGCCGATTGCCGGGCGAGACTCGGAGATCCTCGAAGGACTTCGCGGATCCGACCTGACGCAGCTTAAGCAACGCGGCTCGGAGGATCCTCGGATCGATAGAGCGCACGCGTTCACGAAGCCGGCGTATCACGGTTCCCGTCAACAACGCTAGACGTCAAACCGGAACTTCACCGAGTCCCGGCACATTCCAACCTCTGCAACTTGGCTGACGCGCGTCAGCCGTCAGCGCGTCGTCGGGTGCGCTCCCTCGCTTGGAGCCGCCAAGCTCGACAGCAGCTTCAAGCTTTCCTCGTGCGGCGAGCCGGGTTCAGCCGTGTAGATCGACAGGTCATGCCTGGCGCGCTTGCCCGTGGGGAGAACGACTGACTGGTATGTCAATTCGATCTCGCCAACCTCGGGGTGCTGTAGGCGCTTAGTGCCTTCGTGTCGGATGCGGATGTCATGGGAGGCCCAGTAGGCGGAGAACGCCTCACTTGCCGTGGACAGCTCGCCGATGAGCTCGCGCAGGATCTTATCGTAAGGATCGCGCCCGGCCTCGGCCCGCAGGAGCGCCACAGTTGCGGCGGCTCCTGACTCCCAGTCGATGAAGAATTCCTTGGATCCTTCGTCGAGGAAGTGGTAGCGGGCGAAGTTCACTGTCCCATCCACAGAGGCAGGGCTGGCGAACATCGGTGAGTGCAGAGCGCGACCGAGGGCATTGGAGCCGATGACGTCGAGGCGTCCATTGCGCACGAAAGCGGCTGAGCCGGTGATCGAGTCGAGCATCCACTGCACCTGTGGCGCGATCGGGACGTCGCGGCGACGGACAGACCTCCGGTGGGCGGGCTTGGCGGCGCGAGCGAGATCGCTCAGGTAAGTGCGTTCGTCGTCATCGAGTCGCAGCGCTTCGGCGACCGCGTCGAGGACCTCGGCAGACACATCGCCGATGTGGCCCTTCTCCAGGCGGGTGTACCACTCGGTACTCACCCCAGCGAGGACAGCGACCTCTTCGCGGCGCAGTCCCGGCACACGCCGGCGAGTGCCGGTAGGAAGCCCGACCATATCGGGCGTCAGCTTCGCGCGGCGGCTGGCGAGGAAGCCTTTGATGTCGTCGCGATTGTCCATGGTTCAAGGGTAGAAGGATTCCCATGCGCGAAGGGGGTCGATCTTCTACCCCCTATGAACTCGACCTTCCCCGCCTGTGCGAACGGACGCCAAATGGATATCGAGCAAACATCGTCCATCCGTCAACGAGGTATCCATGCACAACGAAGCCGCCACGGCTTTCGTCCCGACGCAAACCGCGCCGAGCGACGACACGCCCAAACTCCGCCTTCCGCTCGTCGTCTACGTCCTGGCGCTGGGCACGTTCCTGATGCTCACGACCGAGTTCGTGATCGCGGGCGTCCTGCCCGAGATCGCCGGCGACCTGGACATATCGCTCGGCCAAGCCGGGTCATTGATCACCGTGTTCGCAACCGGCATGGTCATCGGCGCACCGCTGCTGGCAATGGTGACGATGCGGCTGTCGAAGAAACGCACGCTCCTCATCGCACTGTTCGTGTTCGTCGCCGGGCATGTGGTCGTCGCGCTCGGCGAGGACCTCACGGTCCTCACCGGCGCGCGCTTCGTCACCGCACTCGCCACCGGCTCGTTCTGGGCTGTCTCCGCAGTCGTGGCCTCGAACGTCGTCGACTCGTCGTTGAAGTCCTCCTCGGTGGGAGTCGTCGCCGCCGGAGGGTCGCTGGCCACAGTGCTCGGTGTCCCGATCGGAGCCTACCTCGCCCAACATGTGGGCTGGCGGGGCACCTTCTGGGCGCTCGGAATCGCCGCGGCGATCGCCGTGGTGTTCGTCGCCCGACTGGTCCCGGCGGACGACTCACATCTCCAGGGGTCTTCAATGCTGTCCGGGCTCGCGGACCTGCGAACACCGCGCCTCTGGCTGGTGTTGGCCGCCTGCCTGACCACCACGGGCGGCGTGCTCGCCACGTACTCATTCATCGCACCGATTCTCACCGACCAGGCCGGAGTTTCTGCTGGTCTCGTGCCGCTGGTGCTGGCAGGTTTCGGCATCTGCTCCTTCGTCGGCACCCTGCTCGGCGGACGACTGGGCGACAAGCACGCCCACGTCGTGACGATCGTGGCCCCCGCGCTGACGACGCTCGTGCTGCTGGCGATGTCCCTGCTGACTGGGTCGACCTGGACCACCGTCGTGCTCGTCGTGCTGCTGGGGGCATTCGGACTCAGCGCCAACAGTGTGCTCATCCACCTCGCCGTCGGCTACGCCGGCCGCGCGGCCACCCTCGGCTCGGGACTCGCTGTCGCAGCATTCAATGCCGGTACCGCCATCGGCACCACCATCGCCGGAGCCACCCTGACCACTTCGCTGGGCCTGTCCGGTCCCGCGGTCGTGGGCACGGTGATCGTCGTGCTGACCCTGGTCCCGGCATGCGTCCTCGCGGGCATGACACGCAGGAGCATCGCCGGGCCGACCCCATCCGTCTGACCACTCAACATCACCCCACGAAGGAGAACACACCATGCGCGCAACGCTCATGTACAAAGCAGGCGACGTCCGGATCGAGGATGTCCCCGACTCGATCATCAAGCATCCGACCGACGCCCTGGTGCGTGTCACCGCGTCCTGCATCTGCGGCTCAGACCTGCACCCCTACCACCAGATGACCCATGAGAACGGCCCTGCCCGCATGGGCCACGAACTCATCGGAGTGATCGAAGATCTCGGCAGCGAGGTCACCACTCTGAAGAAGGGCGATCTGGTCGTCTCCCCGTTCGCTATCTCGGACAACGTGTGCGAGTTCTGCCGTGAGAACCTCCAGACCTCCTGCATCCACCACGAGGCGACTTTCCTCGACGGCATCGCCGACGAGGGCGGCCAGGCCGAAGCCATCCGCATTCCGCTCGCGGACGGCACCCTGGTGAAGCTGCCCGTCGCCGAAGACTCAGCGCTCATCCCCTCGCTGCTGACCCTGGCCGACGTGCTCGGCACCGGTCACCACGCCGCGAAGATGGCCGGAGTCATGCCCGGTCAGCTCGTGACGGTGATCGGCGACGGCGCGGTCGGCCTCATGGCAGTCCTGTCCGCCAAGCGACTCGGCGCAGAACAGATCATCCTGATGGGTCGTCACACTGGCCGCACCAGCCTCGGACGCGAGTTCGGGGCCACCGACATCGTCGCCGAGCGCGGCGAGGAGGGCATCGCGAAGGTCCGAGACCTCACCGCAGGCCACGGCGCCCACGCCGTGCTCGAGGCCGTCGGCCACCTGCCGGCTTATGAGCAGGCGCTCGGCGTCGTCCGCCCAGGCGGTGTGATCAGCCGAGTCGGTGTCCCGCAGTACGAGGACGCCCCGATCGGATTCGGCAGCCTGTTCCGGCAAAACATCCGCCTCGCCGGCGGACCCGCTCCGGTCCGCGCTTACATCGAGGAGCTCATGCCTGACATCCTCGACGGCACCATCGTCCCCGGCAAGGTCTTCGATGTCGAGACAGATCTCGACGGTGTCCCGGGCGGATACCGAGACATGGACGAGCGACGGAGTCTGAAGGTCCTTGTCCGTCCGTAACCCTGTGAGCGGCGGCGGAGATGCACTGCCGAGCTCCTGGTCACCGACTACTACCGGTTCTGGGATGCTTTCGCCGCGTAGTCTCAGCCTGTCAGCGATCCAGACCTCGCCGTCACGATCGGGGAAACGATCTCCGTCCAGCATCTCTCCCCACCCATATTCGCCGTCCTGCGCAGCCACTTCCACTTGCCATCCGGATGCGACGCACGACCCGCCAAGAGCTCGGCAAAGGGTGACTGCGGTGATGGCCACGACAACTCAGCGGCCCGAGCGATATTCTCACCTGCCGGAATCGGCGACTCGTCGACACCTCCGACTGACTGCCCTATCCGCAGGAGTGCCAGCCACCCGCCCGGCCGAGTCACGTCCTTGGTCTGGATCCCACGGACCCCAGTATCGTTTGAACGGCGGTGTTGTTTCGCACGGGCGGCAAGCCGCGCCTTGCCAGACTTGTCCGGCCCGCGGACGACGATCCCCGACATCGCACTGCCCTCCCCCGAAAGATGGCACCAATGCCAGCCACGATGAGCCGGCAGCACAGGGATTCCGTATGCAACCAGGCCGCACAAGGTCGACCTTCGACCTCGCAGGGAGGGTCCTGGACGAACTCTGCTGCTCTCTCAATGAGGTCAGGCAGATCCCCGGGAAAGCAGGTCACGTCAGCAACTCTCAAATCCTCAGCCGACCACCAACGTGACCGAGTCATCGCCGTTCGTTCCAAGTCCGTCCAGCCATCGCAGTTCAATTTCGATGGGGCGGGAACTCTTGCCGCAAAGAAGTGCTCGATCTGATGGAGAGGTTCGCCGTGATCGAGAAAATCAAAGGCCCTGCGGTGGAAGGGGCCGACGATCGCAATCTCAGTCATGCCGGTCTTTTCGGCCAACTCTCTTTCAGCAGCGTGCAGAAGTGATTAGCCCACATCGACGCCACCGCCTACCGTGAACCAGAAGCGCACAGAGTCGCTCCTGTCAGAAAGATCCCGACCTTCGAAAAGCAGCACTCGGTCCGAATGGTCGAGAACGATCACTCGGGCAGCAACACAGGATGGGATGACCATGACAACAGACCCTATTCCATCCGACGCTGCACTCGGCTCGAGTCGTCTCCTGAATGATCGCCTTCACAGAAGCTCGAAAGCCCTAACCTCGCAGCGAGAGTCCGAGGCGATCGACCTTCTGATCGAGGTTGATCGGTCACACGTTGAACCGGAACTCCACGACGTCCCCGTCGACCATGACGTAGTCCTTGCCTTCCATCCGCACCTTGCCGGCGGACTTCGCGGCGGCCATCGAGCCGGTGGCGTCGAGATCGTCGAAGGAGACGACCTCGGCCTTGATGAAGCCCTTCTGGAAGTCGGTGTGGATGACTCCGGCCGCCTCGGGGGCAGTCGCACCCTTCGGGATCGTCCACGCGCGCGATTCCTTCGGCCCCGCAGTCAGATAGGTCTGGAGACCGAGCGTGTCGAACCCGACGCGAGCGAGCTGATCAAGTCCGCTCTCCTCCTGGCCGGTCGACTCGAGCATCTCCCGCGCCTCGTCCTCGTCGAGCTCAGCGAGCTCGGACTCGAACTTCGCATCGAGGAAGATCGCCTCGACCGGGGCCACCAGCGCCCGCATCTCGTCCTTCTTCGCCTCATCGCCGAGCACCTCGTCATCGACATTGAAGACGTAGAGGAACGGCTTCGTCGTCATCAGCTGCAGCTCCCGCAGCGGCGAGACGTCGAACTTGTCTGTATGCATCGCCTGGTAGAGCGTGCGCCCGCTCTCGAGGATCTCCGTGGCGGCATCCATCGCCGTGAGCAGCTCGGCCGGCGCCCGCTTGCCCTTGACGTCCTTCTCGATCCGCGGGCGCGCCTTCTCCAGGGTCTGGAGGTCGGCGAGGATGAGCTCGGTGTTGATCGTGTCGATGTCATCGGCCGGGCTGATCTTGCCGTCGACGTGGACGACATCGTCATCGACGAAACCGCGGATGACCTGGCAGATCGCGTCGGCTTCGCGGATGTTCGCGAGGAACTGATTGCCCAGCCCCTCACCCTCGGAGGCACCGCGCACGATTCCGGCGATGTCGACGAAGTCGACGGTCGCGTTGAGGATCCGCTCCGACCCGAAGATCTCGGCCAGGCGCGTCAGCCGCGCATCCGGCAGGGGCACAACGCCCACATTCGGCTCGATCGTCGCGAACGGATAGTTCGCCGCGAGAACCTGGTTCTTGGTCAGTGCATTAAACATGGTCGACTTGCCGACATTGGGCAGTCCCACGATTCCGATTGTCAGTGCCACGGTAGTCAAGTCTATCCCGGCGCCGAGGCGGTCCCCGAATCGTCGTGTCCGTGCCGTCTGTCACCCTGAAGTCATGAACGCATTTCCCGCCGCCGGCGTCATCGCCGCCTTCTTCCTGGCGATCGTCCTCAGCGCTGCCCTCGGGTTCCTCCTCGGCCGCGCCCTCACCCGTTCCCGCTACGTCGAACGCCTGACCCGCGCGGAGACGACCTCCCAGATCCTCTCCACCCGGACCGAGGACCTCGAAGCCGACGCCCAGATGGCCGGCGAGATCACTGCGGCCATCGGTCCCCTCGCCGCCAGTGTCCGGCAGCTGCACGAAAGCGTCCGCACTCAGGACACGGCTCAGGTCGAGCAGATCACCCGCCTCAACGCCCAGATCTCTCACTTGAGCCAGCAGAATCTGCGGCTGCAGGAATCGACCGGGTCGCTCGCGAATGCCCTGAACTCCACGACGCAGCGCGGCGACTGGGGCGAGGTGCAGCTGCGGCGCATCGTCGAATACGCGGGACTCCTCCCCCATGTCGACTTCGATGCGCAGGTCAGCATCGAACGCGATGGACAGCGCCACCGTCCCGACATGATCGTGCATCTGCCCGGCGGGGGCACCATCGTCATCGATGCGAAGACCCCGCTGTCGGCACGGATCGGCGAGGGCGAGGAGGCCGACGGCAGTCATGCCCGCGCGCTCCTGCGCCATGTCGATGCGCTCGCGTCGAAGGAGTACTGGAAGGCGTTCGAGACGGCACCGGACTTCGTCGTGTGCTTCGTCCCCACCGACGGTCTGCTCTCGGCCGCGGCCGCGACCTACCCGAAGATGATCGATCATGCCCTGGGCAAGAACGTCGTCCTCACCTCTCCCGCCACGCTCCTCGTCCTGCTCAAGACCGTCGCGCTCAATTGGCGGCAAGCGGAGATGAGCACGTCGGCGGCTGAGGTTCTGCGTCTCGGCACGGAACTCTACGAACGCGTCGGCACGCTCGTCTCGCACGTGTCGAAATTGGGGTCGAGCCTCGACCGCTCCGTCGAGGACTACAACCGGTTCGTCTCCTCGTTCGAGTCGCGCTTCCTCGTCACGGCCCGCAAGTTCCCGTCGACGGGCATCGTCAGCGAAGAACTCGACGCGGTCGCCGAACTCGACTCCCGAGCGCGTGGGGTCAGCGCAGCCGAACTCTCACGCCCGAGCTTCGCCACAGACGATCCGACACAGCTGAGGAGGAGGCACACCGGCACAGACTGAGACGGGTGCACAGTTGCACGATTCGGCCGATCAGCGCGTCGGGTGAGGGTCGAACAGCTCACGCGTCCGGCTAAGGGTCGAACGGTGCACGCGTCGGGTGAAGGGGCGAAGAGCTCAGATGATGTCGTGCTGACGGTCAGCGCCGTCGCGCTTGTTCGACGTCTTCTTGCCTGCCGCTTTGAGGTCCTTGCGCAGTTCGCGCGGCAGCGAGAACATGAGATCCTCTTCGGCGGTGACGACTTCCTCGACGGACGCGAAGCCGTAGTCGGCGAGGAGTCCGAGGAGCTCCTGCACGAGGCCGTCGGGGACGCTCGCACCCGAGGTGACGCCGACGGTGGCGACGTCGTGGAACCACGTCTCGTCGACCTCGCGGGCGAAGTCGATGCGGTGGGCCGCCTTCGCCCCGTGCTCAAGAGCGACCTCGACGAGGCGCACCGAGTTCGATGAGTTTGCCGACCCGACGACGAGCACGAGATCGGCCTGCGGGGCGATCTTCTTCACCGCGACCTGACGGTTCTGGGTGGCGTAGCAGATGTCATCGCTCGGCGGGTCCTGCAGCTGCGGGAAGCGCTGACGGAGGATGTCGACGGTCGCCATGGTCTCGTCGACGCTCAGCGTCGTCTGCGAGATCCACACGAGGTTCTCGGTGTCCTCGACCTCGACGGTCTTCGCTTCCTCCGGGTTCTGGATGAGCGTGATGTGGTCCGGAGCCTCGCCCATCGTGCCCTCGACCTCTTCGTGACCGGCATGGCCGACGAGGAGGATGCGATAGCCGTCGCGAGCGAACCGGACAGCCTCCCGGTGGACCTTCGTCACCAGCGGGCACGTCGCGTCGATCGTCGCCAGATCGCGGGCGGCCGCCTCGGCGTGCACGGCCGGGGAGACACCGTGAGCGGAGAACACGACCCGGGCGCCCTCGGGAACCTCATCGGTCTCATTGACGAAGACCGCGCCGCGCTCGGAGAGCGTTTCGACGACGTGCCGGTTGTGGACGATCTCCTTGCGCACGTAGATGGGGGCCCCGTAGTGCTCGAGCGCGCGCTCGACCGCGATCACGGCGCGATCGACGCCGGCGCAGTAGCCGCGCGGAGCGGCGAGCAGCACCTTCTGGTCGCTGCCGGCCGGGGTCCGAATATCGTCCGGGGCGATGCGCTTGCGCGGGATCGTGGGCATGGGAACAGAAACGGCAGTCACAGGAACAGTCTAAATGTCGCAGCTGAGCGTGAGCCACAAAGGTGAACCATTCCACAGGCAGTCACCTTGCCCGACTGCTGCCAGGGACCCGCCTGGCAGCGCTGACCCTCCATGTCCGCGGCGTTCGTTAGGCTGGGTCGGGACAAGGAGATGACATGGCGCAACGAATATCCGGCACCCCGGGGACGCTCGGCGAGAACGTCGACCCGCAGGCGCTGCCGGCGACGGCGGCGGAGACCACTGCGGAGAACCCGTGGCCGCTCAGTGTGCTGTCGAACAAGATGAAGTCCTACATCGACCGCATGTCGAGCGTGTGGATCGAAGGCCAGGTCGTCGAACTCAACCATCGCGGCAAGGCCAGTTACCTCACGCTGCGTGACACCGACGTCGAGATGTCCCTGCCCGTCCAGATCTGGAAGAACGTCCTCGACCGCACGGGAGCGCAGCTGTCCGAAGGCAGCCACGTCGTCGCGAACCTCAAGGCCGACTTCTGGACGAAGACCGGCCGCCTGACGATGCGCGCCAACGACATCCGCGCCGTCGGACTCGGCGAGCTCCTCGCCCGTCTCGAGCGGCTGAAGAAGCAGCTCGCCGCCGAAGGCCTGTTCGATCCCGCCCGCAAGAAGCGCCTGCCCTTCCTCCCGAATCGCATCGGGCTCATCACCGGACGCGATTCCGATGCCCAGAAGGATGTCGTGCGCAATGTCCACCTCCGCTGGCCCGCTGCCGAATTCGAGATCCGCAACACCGCGGTGCAGGGGCCCGACACCGTGCCCGGAGTCATGAAGAACCTCGCCGAGCTCGACGCGGATCCGACGATCGACGTCATCGTCATCGCCCGCGGCGGCGGCAGCATGGAGGACCTCCTCCCGTTCTCCAACGAAGCGCTGGTGCGCGCCGTGTCCAATGCTCAGACACCGGTCGTCTCGGCGATCGGCCACGAAGCCGACCGTCCCATCCTCGACGAGGTCGCCGATCTCCGCGCCTCGACACCGACCGATGCCGCCAAGCGCATCGTCCCCGACGTCGCCGAGGAGGCCATGGGCATCCTCAATGCCCGGGCCATGCTCGACGCCGCAGTCAATCGCATCATCGACCGCGAGCAGGAGATGCTCACCGCCGTGCGCTCGCGGCCCGTCCTCGCCGAACCCCAGACGATGGTCGATGCCCGGGAGGACGAACTCCTCATGCTCCGGCGCCGCAGCCTGCAGGCGATGTTCGGTCAGCTCAACCAGGGGCAGAACGAGATCAACCATCTGCGGTCGCAGGCCCGGTCGCTGTCGCCGCTGCGCACGCTCGAGCGCGGCTACGCGGTCGTGCAGACGGACAGCGGTCAGGCCGTGCGCGATGCCGACGAAGTCCACACTGGATCGACCGTTCACATCAGAGTCGCCCGCGGACGCTTCGACGCCGAGGTGACGACCATCGACGATGCCACAGAAGAGACAAGGAGCTGACCATGACCGAACCCGCAACCCAGCAGAGCGAACCCGACATCAGCACGCTGAGCTACGAACAGGCGCGTGAGGAGCTCGTCACCACGGTCAAGCGCCTCGAGGCCGGCAACCTTCCCCTCGAGGAGTCACTGCGCCTCTGGGAACGCGGAGAGGCACTGGCCGATCGGTGCCAGGCGTGGCTCGACGGTGCGCGCGAACGCCTCGACAAGGCCCGCGAGGACAGCACCGACGACGAATGACGGTGCCCGCCTCAGCTGCTGTGCCGGCTCAGGCGAGGTCGGCTGACACCTGATCGGCGAAGTAGTTGACCGTGTCCGGAGTGGCGATGGCCGTGATGACGACGAAGACGTCGCCCTTCGACGTCACCCACTGCACCTTCGCATCATCGGTCCGGTACACCTGGTAGGTGTAGCCGCTGACATCGACGGTCTCGGCGGCGGTCGCATCCTGGACCCTGCCGTCGGCCCAGGCCTGCGACGCCTGCGCCTGCTCGATGCTCACCCACTGATCGTCGGGCCCGAGGAACGAGACGTACCACGAGGTGACGCCGGTATCGCCGATGCGATCAAGGTTCGCTTCATTCGACGTCCACCCCGAGGGCACATCGGGAACGACGAGGGGATAGTCCGTGTTGGCCTGGGACGCCTCGGCGATCGCGCGGTAGTCGACGACCCGTTCGGAGTTGACCTCCGGCTGCGGAGCGAGGAGGAGAACACCGCCGACGAGCGCCAGGCAGGCCATGATCGCCACGGTCATGTTCACCCAGTTCGAGTTCTTCCGCAGCAGACGCATCTCTTCCCGCGACCCGGGAAGGACGACTCCGGACTGGTCGGACATGGAAACTCCCTCACGGCCGGTCCCCTGCTGCTGCCGGGAACCCGTTTCGTCGGTGGTGGAACGGACATTCACCCCTCCATTGTCCCCGCACGGCCCACCAGGGGCCAATCGGCGGTGCCGCTGATGCCCAGCGCACGGGCTCGCCGTTGGGCAACCGACACTCAGCCGCCCGACGTGGTCGGCTGTCGCTCCGCATCCGAAGAGGTGTCAGTACTCATCAATTAGGTGTCAGCAATTAGGTGTCAGCACTCACCGAGGAGGTGTCGGAGCCCACCTGAAGAGGGTGGCACAATTGGAAGCATGAGTGACCCACAGGATTCAGTTGACGTGAAATCGCATCATGATCGGGGCCGAGTGGACGCGGAAGCGCCACCCGTCGCAGTCACCGACGCATGGTCCCAGCAGGCCCAGGTCGGAGCCGACGCTCCCGACCGCAACCTCGCCCTCGAACTCGTGCGCGTCACCGAAGCCGCCGCCATCGCCGCCGCCCCCTGGGTGGGCCGCGGGGACAAGAACGCCGCCGACGGCGCCGCCGTGGCCGCGATGCGCAATGTCATCTCCAGCGTCCGCATGGCCGGAACCGTCGTCATCGGCGAAGGCGAGAAGGACGAAGCGCCGATGCTCTTCAACGGCGAGCAGGTCGGCGATGGCGGCGGAGCCCGCTGCGATGTCGCCGTCGACCCGATCGACGGCACCCGCCTGACCGCGCTCGGCATGCCCAACGCGATCTCCGTCATGGCCGTGACCGAAGACGGCGCGATGTACGACCCGTCGGCCGTGTTCTACATGGAGAAGCTCGTCACCGGGCCCGCCGCCGCCGACGCCGTCGACCTGCGCCTGCCGATCGCGGAGAACATCCGCCGCGTCGCCAAGGCGAAGGGAACGAAGGATCCCGCCTCGGTGACGGTGATGATCCTCGACCGCCCCCGCCACGAGAAGACGATCGCGGAGATCCGCGCCGCCGGCGCCCGCATCCGCCTCATCACCGACGGCGACGTCGCCGGCGCCATCGCCGCCTGCCGACCCGACACGGGCGTCGACATGCTCATGGGCATCGGCGGCACCCCCGAGGGCATCATCACCGCGTGTGCGATCAAGGCCCTCGGCGGCGTCATCCAGGGCCGCCTGTGGCCGCAGGACGACAGCGAGCGCGAAGCCGCGGCGAAGGCCGGCCTCGACATCGACCAGGTGCTCGGCACCGATGACCTCGTGACCGGGGACAACTGCTACTTCGTCGCCACCGGCATCACCCAGGGCGACCTGCTCGACGGCGTGAAGTTCCACGGCAGCCACGTCTCGACGCACTCGCTCGTCATGCGGTCGAAGTCCGGCACCGTGCGCTCGGTCTTCGCCGAGCACCAGTCGGCGAAGACCCACTCCTACGTCGAGGCCGCCGAAGAGGCCGCCCGCCGTGGACTCGTCTGATCCGGACTCCATCACCGGTGCCGGTCGCCCCGGCGCCGGTCCCAGACACAGCGAGTGCGATTCCGCTCGCCCCACCATCACCGGCCCAGGGAAGCAGGTCAGGACGCAATGCCCAATCAGGCTTGGAAGCGCTTGCAGGAAGGCAACCGCCGGTTCGTCAACGACGAACCCGAACATCCCAACCAGGACACGGCCCGCCGCGAGGCGGTGACGGCGGACCAGAAGCCGTTCGTCACCCTCTTCGGCTGCGCCGACTCCCGGGTGGCCGCGGAGATGATCTTCGACGTCGGGATCGGTGACATGTTCGTCGTGCGCAACGCCGGGCAGGTCATCGACCCCGTCACCCTCGGTTCGCTCGAGTACGGGGTCGAAATGCTCGGCACCCCCCTGCTCGTCGTCCTCGGCCACGACAGCTGCGGGGCCGTGACGGCGGCCTACAACGCCTACGACACCGGGGAGACCCCGCCCGGGTTCATCTCCGATGTCGTCGCCCGGATCCTCCCGACCGTGGCCCGGGCGCGGAAGAACCGCCGCACCACCGTCAATGAGACGGTCGTGCAGAACACCATCGACACGGTCGAGAAGATCATGCAGCTCTCCACGCTGATCTCCCGCGCCGTCGAGGAGGGCCGACTCATCATCGTCGGCATGACCTACCAGCTCCACGACGGTCACACGACCGTCGTCGCCCAGTACGGAGGCGACGAGGCCGCAGTCTCGACCTACGCCTCCTGACCGGCGGCCGGAACGTGAGGGCGCCGCGGCGTCCGCACGTCGCGGCCGCACACACCATCACGAAAGGACAGTGCCCAAGCATGAGCGAAGAGTTTCGCATCGAACACGACACCATGGGTGAAGTGAAGGTTCCCAAGGACGCCCTCTACAGCGCGCAGACCCAGCGGGCCGTCGAGAACTTCCCGATCTCCGGCAAGACGCTCGAATCCGCGCACATCGCCGCCCTCGCGCAGGTGAAGAAGGCAGCGGCAAAGGCCAACCGCGAGCTCGGCGTCCTCGACGCCGACCGCGCCGAGGCGATCGAGAACGCCGCCGACGAGGTCATCGCCGGCAAGCACGATGCGCAGTTCCCCATCGACGTCTTCCAGACCGGATCCGGCACCTCGTCGAACATGAACACCAACGAGGTGCTCGCGACGCTGGCGACGAAGGCCCTGGCCGACAAGGGCATCGACGTCCACCCCAACGACCACGTCAACGCCTCGCAGTCGTCGAACGACGTCTTCCCCACCTCGGTCCACGTCGCCGTGACGAAGGCCCTGGTGACAACGCTCATCCCGGCCATGGACACGCTGGCGACGTCGCTGGAGAAGAAGGCCGAGGAGTTCGCCTCGGTCGTCAAGTCCGGGCGCACCCACCTCATGGACGCCACCCCGGTCACCCTCGGCCAGGAGTTCGGCGGCTACGCCGCGCAGGTCCGCTACGGCATCGAGCGCATCGAATCGGCTCTCCCCCGCGTCGCCGAGGTGCCGCAGGGCGGAACCGCCGTGGGCACCGGCATCAACACCCCTGACGGGTTCTCCTCGCGCGTCGTCGAGATCCTCGCCGAGGAGACCGGCCTGCCGATCACCGAGGCCCGCAACCACTTCGAGGCCCAGGCCAACCGCGACGGCCTCATCGAAGCCTCGGGTCAGCTGCGCACGATCGCCTACGGCTACATGAAGATCTGCAACGACCTGCGGTGGATGGGCTCGGGACCGAACACCGGCCTCGGCGAGATCGCCATCCCCGACCTCCAGCCCGGCTCATCGATCATGCCCGGCAAGGTCAACCCGGTCATCTGCGAGGCGACGATCCAGGTCGCAGCCCAGGTCATCGGCAACGACACGACCGTGGCCCTGTCGTCGACGAACGGCGCGTTCGAGCTCAACGTCGGCATCCCCGTCATGGCTTCGAACCTCCTCGAGTCGATCCGCCTGCTCGCCAACGCCTCGACGGTGATGGCGGAGAAGATGATCGACGGACTGACCGCGAACGTCGAGCGGGCGCGCTTCCTCGCCGAAGCGTCCCCGTCGATCGTCACCCCGCTCAACAAGGTCATCGGCTACGAGAACGCCGCGAAGATCGCCAAGCACGCGGTCGCGAACAAGATGACCGTCAAGGAGGCGACGATCGATCTCGGCTTCGTCGAGAACGGCTCGATCACCGAGGCCGACCTCGACAAGGCGCTCGACGTCATGACGATGATCGGCACCTACAAGTGAGCTGAGCCGCTCACCGCACAGCGCCCGCCGCCGGTCACCACCGACCGTCGGCGGGCGCTGTCGCGTCGGAGCACACCCTAGGACCGGAACGGGTCGAACTCCTCGAGGACGTCGGTGACGAGGGCGGCGATGTCCGAGCGCTCCGAACGGGTGAGCGTGACGTGCGAGAAGAGGTCGTGGCCCTTGAGCTTCTCGATGACCGCGGCGATCCCGTCGTGGCGTCCCACCCGCAGATTGTCCCGCTGCGCGACATCGTGGGTGAGCACGACCTTCGAGTTCATCCCGATGCGCGAGAGCACGGTGAGCAGCACATTGCGTTCGAGCGACTGCGCCTCATCGACGATGACGAACGCATCGTGGAGCGACCGGCCGCGGATGTGCGTGAGCGGCAGCACCTCGAGGATCCCCCGGTTGACGACCTCGTCGATGACGTTCTTGCTCACGAGTGCGCTGAGCGTGTCGAAGACCGCCTCGGCCCAGGGGTTCATCTTCTCCCCCTCGCTGCCGGGCAGGTAGCCGAGGTTCTGGCCGCCGACGGCGTAGAGCGGGCGGAAGACCATGATCTTCGAGTGCTTGTTCTCCTCGAGCACCTTCTGCAGCCCCGCCATGAGAGCGAGCGCGGACTTCCCCGTTCCGGCTCGCCCACCCAGCGACACGATGCCCAGCTCGTCATCGAGCAGCATGTCGATGGCCACCCGTTGCTCGGCCGACCGCCCGTGGACGCCGAAGATGTCCCGGTCCCCGCGCACGAGGCTGACCGTGTTGTTCGCCCGCACCCGGCCGAGAGCCGACCCTCGCGGTGAGGTGATGACGACGCCGGTGTTGACGACTTCGTCGGCCACCGCATCGGTCTGAATCGATCCCGAGTCGTAGAACTCCGACATCTCCTCATCGCCGAGCGCGAGTTCGCTCATCCCCGTGAATCCCGAATCCGTGGCGAGTTCGGCCAGGTACTCCTCGGCCTGGAGGCCGAGCGCTGAGGCCTTGACGCGCATCGGCACATCCTTCGTCACGACGACGACGTCGTGGCCCTCCGCGGCGAGGTTGCGGGCGACCGCGAGGATCCGCGTGTCGTTCTCCGACCGGTCGAAGCCGACGGGCATCGTCGAGGCGTCGATGTGGTTGAGTTCGACGCGCACCGTGCCCCCGGCATCGCCGACGGGGATCGGCTCGTCGAGGCGGTCGTAGTCGGAGCGGAAGTCGTCGAGGATGTGGAGGGCCTTGCGGGCGGTGAACCCGAGTTCAGGATGGTGCCGTTTCGCCTCGAGCTCCGAGACCACGACGAGAGGGATGACGATGTGATGCTCTGCGAATCTCAGCAGTGCTCCCGGATCCGAGAGAAGCACCGAGGTGTCGAGAACGTATGTGTGGACCTTTTCGGCCATGAGGACCCCTGTTGCGTGCGTAGCGCCGAGGTCCAAGTCCTGACATCCCCCGAACCCCGGGTTGGTGTCGACCAACTACAGCCAACCTAACCCCGGTCTCGGGCGTGTCCCGGTACCGGCACGCGCATCCGCGTCATGAACTTCGCATGAATGGGATGGGTGATAGTTTCGGCCCATGGCCGATGCGATCTTCGAGAACCCGCAGCTCGTCGCCGTCTACGATGCCTTCGACGCTCCCCGCGACGATCTCGACCTCTACACCTCACTCGCCGAGGAGGTCGCGGCATCGGCGGTCATCGACCTCGGGTGCGGCACCGGTGTGCTCGCCCGCAGGCTCGCCCGCGCCGGCCGTCACGTCCTCGGCATCGATCCGGCCCGGGCGTCGATCGATCTCGCGAAGGCGCACGCCGCCGAGGAGGGGCTGAGCATCGATCACCGCGTCGGCACCGCAGCGGACATCCCCACCGCTGTCGCCGATCTCGTGACGATGACCGGCAACGTCGCCCAGGTCTTCCTCGGCCTCGACGACCTGCGCGCCGTGTTCGCCGACTGCGCCCGCGGCCTGCGCTCCGGTGGTCACCTCGTCGTCGAGACCCGCGACCCCGCCGTCCGGGCCTGGGAGTCGTGGGGACGGCGCCAGCCGCGCACCCTCGACGTCGACGGCATCGGCGAGGTCACGGAGACCCTGGCACTGGGTCAGGTCGACCTGCCGTTCGTCTCCTTCTCCCACCTCTACCGCTTCGCGGCCACGGGCGATGTCATCGGCTCGCGCTCCCGGCTGCGGTTCCATGAGCAGGGAGAGGTCGCCTCGGCGCTCGAGGCCGCCGGCTTCGCCGTCCGCGACATCCGGGACGCACCGGACCGCCCCGGTGCCGAATGGGTGTTTCTCGCGCAGAAGCGCTGAGCCCGGCGACCACGGACGAAGCGTTGTTCCGGGACTCGGCGTCTACCGGCCGAAGCGGCGCTGGCGCAGCCCGTAGTCGCGGACCGCGCGGAGGAAGTCGGTGCGCCGGAAGTCGGGCCAATAGGTTTCGCAGAAGTAGAACTCCGAGTACGCGCTCTGCCACATGAGGAATCCGGAGAGCCGCTGTTCGCCCGAGGAGCGGATGATGAGGTCCGGATCGGGCTGACCCTTCGTGTAGAGGTGCGCCCCGATCTGCTCGGGTGAGAGTTCGGCGATGATCGTCTCGAGGTCGACGCCGTCGTCGGTCCGGGTCCGCAGCAGGGACTTCACGGCGTTGACGATCTCCTGCCGCCCCCCGTAGCCGACGGCGACGTTGACGCGCATCCCGCGTCCGTCCGAGGAGGCCGCGGCTTCGAGGCGGGCGCGCAGGTCAGGCGGCAGGATGTCGAGGTCGCCGACGAGCTGGACCCACACCCCGTCGAGCTTCGCGATCCGCTCGACCATGTCGGAGATGATCTCGATGAGCACGGCCACCTCGTCGGCCGAGCGGGCGAGGTTCTCCTTCGAGAGCACGTAGAGGGTGACGATCTCGACGTCGACCTCCGTGCACCAGCCGAGGAACTCGACGATCTTGTCGGCCCCGGCGCGGTGGCCGTCGGCGGTCGTCGCCCCGAACTCCTTCGCCCAGCGGCGGTTGCCGTCGGTGATGACCCCGACGTGCCGGGGCACGGGCACCGAGGTGTCGAGCTCGCGCAGGAGTCTCCGCTCGTAGAGGCGGTAGAGCAAGCTCAGCGGTCGTGCCACGTCGCCTTCTTTCTCCTGCGGTCCCGGTCGGTCGAACATCATCCAGAGTACTATCCTCCGACCGCCTCACCTGCGGTCGGTCTCAGCCGGTGACTCTCCGAGGTCAGCGCTGAACTGCCACGACCGGCACATGGGCCGCTGGGGATCCTGCCAGGAGAAGCCAGTAGATTGAAGCCATGAACGCTCCCGTCACGGATCCGCCTGCGCTCGACCGTCCCGATTCGCCGGACCGCCAGCCCCGCTCCGGCGGCGCGTATCCCGTGCGGATCGCCCGGCGCCGCACCGCCCTGCGCTCGGAGCTCGGCAAACTCGCCGGACAGGTCAAGCCGAAGTTGCGCGGCTGGTTCCATGCCGGAGCGTTCCCGCTGGCGATGATCGGCGGGTTCGCCCTCGTCATCATCTCCCCGACGATCGAATCGCGGCTGGCGGCCTCGGTCTTCGCCGTCACCGGGATGCTCCTCTTCGGCACCTCCGCGGTCTATCACCGCGGCCGCTGGCGGACCCGCGCCCGCCTCATCCTCCGCCGCCTCGACCACGCGAACATCTTCCTCATCACCGCCGGGACCTACACCCCGCTCGCTGTCCTCATGCTCCGACCGGACCAGGCGATCCTCCTGCTCTCGGTGCTCTGGGGCGCCGCGGCACTCGGGGTGGCGTTCCGGACGATCTTCACGACCGCGCCGAGGTGGCTCTTCGTCCCCGTCTACGTCTTCTTCGGCGTCGCCGGTGTCGGCTACATCCCGCAGATCTGGGCGACGATCCCGGCTGTCGGCATCCTCATCGTCGTCGGCGGCGTCTGCTACATCGCCGGTGCCGTCATCTACGGCATCAAACGGCCCAACCCGGCACCGAGGTGGCTCGGGTTCCATGAGATCTTCCACATCCTCACGATCGCCGGCTACGGCTGCCACCTCGCCGCGCTCCTCGTCGCGGCCGTCGCCGCGTACTGAGCGTCGGCGGCCGCGCCGCGCCGCACCGGCCGAGCACTCAGCGCACACAACAGCGCCGGACCCGGCGACCGCCTCGGCGATCATCGGATCCGGCGCTGTGGACTGCCGGCGAGGTCGGGATGGGCACTCACCCCGGCCTCTCAGCGGTTCAGCCGTCCTGCTTCCGGGTCTCCTCGGTTCCGCCATCGGCATCGACCTGGTCGGACTCGGAAGAATCGCCTGTGGCCTCGGGGGCGTTGGCCCCGGAGAGCTTCGACTGGTTGGGCACCGCGTACTTGCGCAGCGGGATCGGGTAGGCGTCGCTGGCTCGGGACCGCGCACGTACCCGGCGGACGCGCTTGAGGGCGTCGCGGATGAGGAAGATCGCGACGACGACGATCGCGAACGTCGTGAGGAAGCCGATCGTGCCGGGCGTGACGAGGTCGGGATCGGGCCCACCCGACGGGGTCGCCGTCCCCGTCGCCGCGAGCACCGCGACCGCTGACAGGCTCGACTCGGTTGCCATGACGCTCATGCGCTCTCTCCCTGGTATTCGTCGACGGAGGGTGAGGCCGGGAGCATGCCCTCGGCCGGGACCGTGCTGCCGTCGTCGCGTCGGACGCCGGCGAAGAGATCGGACTCCTGGAAGTCGACGCCCGGAGTCAGCGGCGGCCGGTCGGTGCGGTCGACGGCGAGCTCGAACTCCTCGGTCGGCCAGTACTTCCGGGCCGCGACCCGCGAGGCGGAGAAGAACCCGCCTTCGGGATCGATCTGGGTGGCGTGGGAGAGCAGGGCGCGATCACGGGCGTCGAAGTACTCAACGCAGTCGATGCGCGTCGACAGCCAGTTGACGCGTTCGGCATCGCGCTTCCTGAAGTCCTCGATATGGTCGGCGAACGGCGACTCGAGACCGGCCTCGGTCATCTTCTCGTGAATCGTGATCCACTTCTTCGCCGAGAGGTCCTGGTTGTAGTAGACCTTCTGCACCTGCCACGGCTCGCCGAGCTCGGGATAGGCCTGCGGATCGGCGGCGGCGGCGACGGCGGCCATCGTCACCGCGTGGTTCTTGATGTGGTCGGGGTGCGGGTATCCGCCGAGCTCGTCGTAGGTCGTCACCACCTGGGGCCGGAACTGCCGGATGATGTGGACGAGAGGCAGCATCGCGATCTCGTCGGGCACCCGGTAGAAGCAGCCGGGCGGCGTCTGGTTCTCGAAGTCACCGTCGGGCAGACCCGAATCGACGTGACCGACCCACACGTGCTCGGCGCCGAGCGCGGCAGCGGCGGCCGCCATCTCCTCACGGCGCAGTCCCGCGATGTCGCGGGTGGCCTTGGGCGATTGGAGGAGCGCCGGATTGAGGATGTCGCCGGCCTCTCCCCCGGTCATCGAGGCGATGAGGACGCGCGCGCCGAGATCCGCGTACTTCGCGCTCGTCGCGGCCCCCTTCGACGACTCGTCGTCGGGGTGGGCGTGAACTGCCAGCAGACGCAGACCCTCATATGGAAGCGCAGTCATTTCTCGGAAGATCCCTTTCGATTCGCCGTGAGCCGTTCCTCACTCTGCGTGCCCGTGGACATGATCGCAGAACTCGGATCGACTACTCTAGGTTAGTGCGCGAGACTGACAGATGAGGAATTCAATGACTGAGGTTACAGCCGCAGACCCCCAGAGCGACCGGTACGGCCGCAGCCGCACTCCGCAGCGCCGCCTCAGCCGCCGGGCCACGATCATCGGCGCAGCGGTCATCGCCGTCGCCGTCGTCGTCATCGGCGTCATCAACTTCCAGCCGTCGCAGGAGCCCACGGACCCTCGGACGCTCAACTATGCCATCGTCGATTCCGCGACGACTGAGGTCAGCGTCGCCATCTACCCTGATCAGACCCGCAGCGTGCACTGCATCGTGCAGGCGACGAACGACCGCGAGGCGATCGTCGGCTTCACCGAGGTCAGCCTCGAGGCCGACCCGCAGGCCGACCCCACCTCCCCCAAGCAGATCGACGTCACCCTCGCGACGACGCAGCTCGCGGCCTCGGGACACGCCGACGCCTGCTGGTTCGAGTGAGCCGGTCGGCACTGAGCGCGAACCACCGAGATTCGCTTGCCCCGCCCTTGAGCCGCAAGGTCACCTGTTCCCACTGATTCCTCGCCGAGGCGGTCTGACGTGGCCGATCTCCGCGTCCGGATGGTGATCCAGATCATCGTATTTCGCCGCAGATGCGTTAGACTGTAGTTTCATTCACCACCCGGGCGTACCCCACGCCCGGTTTTTCGTTGCCTGACGTGCCGTCAGTGCACCGAACCGAAGAAGGAGAAGTCATGACCGAGGATGTCACCCAGGAAGAGACATGGTTGACACAGGAAGCCTTCGACCGCCTGTCGAAGGAACTGGAACACCTCTCCGGACCGGGACGTGCAGAGATTGCTGAGAAAATCGAAGCCGCCCGCGACGAGGGTGACTTGAAGGAGAACGGCGGCTATCACGCGGCGCGCGAAGAGCAGGGCAAACAGGAGGCCCGCATTCGCCAGCTCGAACAGCTGCTCCGGTCCGCGAAGGTCGGAGAGAACGAGAGCGACGGCAAGACGGTGTCCCCCGGATCCGTCGTGACCGCAAAGGTCGCCGGCAACGAGATGCGCTTCCTGCTCGGCAGCCGCGAGATCGCCGGCGATTCCGACATCGACGTGTTCTCGGAGAAGTCGCCGCTCGGTGCGGCCGTGCTCGGCGTCGCCGTCGGCGACAAGACGAGCTACGAGGCCCCCAACGGCAAGGAGATCTCCGTCGAGGTCGTCGACATCGAGGCCTTCTCCGGCTGAGACCGACAGCGAACCAGACAGACCGGTGGCCGG
>NZ_BAAAMB010000009.1:91067-92654 GCF_039528855.1 Brevibacterium sanguinis
GGCCACCGGTCTGTCTGCGTCAGGACCTCGCGCGAGGACACGGTGCTGAGCGGTCGACGCCGCTCAGCACCGGGCGGACTCAGCGCTGTGGATCGTCGCGGCCGGTCTCGCTGCTGTTGCTCGATGGCAGATCCTCGGGCTCTGCCGTGTCACGGCCCTCAGCCGCACTCTTGGCCTCGGCCGCCTCGACCTTGGACTGTGCGGAGTCGAGCACGGCGTCCGCCTCGGCGGTGTCCGGTCTCTCCTCCGGGGGTGCGGCACCTCCCCGTGGACCGTTGGCGTGGACGATGTAGCTGACGACAGTGTTGAGCACGGCGACGAGCGGAACCGCGAAGAGGGCGCCGACGATGCCGAAGAGGAAGCCGCCGGCGGCCACGGCGAGGACGACGGCGAGTGGGTGGACGGAGACGGCCTTGCCCATGAGGAACGGCTGGAGGACATGGCCTTCGAGCTGCTGGACGCCGATGACGACGGCGAGCATGATGATCGCTGAGACGAGCCCGTTCGACACGAGCGCGACGACGACGGCGACGATGCCCGAGGCGACGGCACCGACGATCGGGACGAACGAGGAGAGGAAGACGAGCAGCGTCATCGGGATGACGAGCGGCACGCCGAGGATCGCGGCACCGATGCCGATGCCGATCGCGTCGACAGCGGCGACGAGGATCTGCACCCGCACGTACTGCGTCAGCGTCGTCCACCCGCGACGGGCGGCGCCGATCGCGACCGGCTGCGCGGGGATCGGGAGGAGGTTCGCGACCCACCCGAAGATGCGCTTGCCGTCGTAGAGGAAGAAGAACGTCGCGAACAGGGTCATGAGGAGACCGGCGAGGAACGACCCCACCGAGGTGGTCGCCTGGACCGCTCCGCCGAGCAGCTGCGAGCCGTTGTTCTGGAGGAACTGGGTCGCCGACTGGACCGCGTCGTCGATGTAGGTCGAGATCGTTCCCGAGTCGATGCCGAACGGATTGTGCGCGAGCCAGTCGCTGATGCTCGAGAACCCGGTGATGACCTGATCGATGAGGTCGGGCATGCCGGAGTAGATCTGCTGTCCGACGAGGGTGAAGAGCCCGACGACGACGACGATGAAGCCGACGAAGGAGATGGCGGCGGCGAGACCGCGCGGCATCCGCTTCGCGAGCCAATCGGTGAGCGGACCGAGCAGTGCCGCCAGCAGCAGCGCGATGAGCACGGGCAGGAGGACGTCCCAGACCTTCGACAGCAGCCAGAAGGCCACGCCGATGCCGACGAGGACGACGATCGAGCGCCATGACCACGCGGCGGCGACTCGCAGGCCCGGGGAGACGTACGGTTCGGAATCGGCGTCGAGGCGGGCGTGCGCGACGTCGGTGGCGCTGACGTCACCGGCGCGCACCGCTTCGTCGTCATTGCTCCGGCGAGAGCGGCTGCGATCTCCGCGGGCGGAGTTCCATGCCCCCTTCAACCGGAATCGGGATTCGGTGTTCTCGTTGTCTGACATGCTCCAACAATAGTTGTTGAGCATGGCTGTGAGGTGGAATGATGACAGCACAGGAAGGGATTCTTTGTGAGAAAGCGCATCTTCTACGCCGCCGCCACCATGAC
>NZ_BAAAMB010000009.1:92688-110181 GCF_039528855.1 Brevibacterium sanguinis
GCCAGGCCTCGTCCCTGCGCCGGGGGTTCGACGCCGACGCCGACCGTCGCCACATCACCGTCGCCGAGGATGTTCCTCCACCGGGAACCGATGACGGAGATGTGGCCTCCCTCGCCGTCATCGGCGATTCGTGGCTGTGCGGCGTCGACATCGACGATCCCGCCCAGACCCCTGCCCTGCTCATCGGCCGCGGCCTCGCCAGACTGCTCGGGACCACGGTCCGGGTGGAGTCGACCGCCCGCCCTTCGGCGCTGTCGGATCAGCTCTCGGCACAGGTCGATGAGATCCTCCGCTCGTCCCGACTCGCCCGGCAGGGCGCGGAGTCGTGGACCCAGGACCGCCGCTTCGCGATCATCTCGATCGGCACCGGGGACGTCATCCATCCCATCCACGGGCCGATCGGCGTGCCGGCGCTCACCCAGGCGATCAACCGGCTCCAACGCGAGGGCCGGTATACGGTCTTCGTCCTCGTCTGCCCCAACCTCGGCGGGCTTCCGGGGCTGCGCGACCCGCTCAAGACGACGCTGCGCCGCTCGTCCCGCGTGCTCGCCGGCTCGCAGTGGCTGGCGGCCCTGTCGGCCCGCGCGGTGCCCCTGCTCGCCACCGGATCGCTGACGGGCACGACCCGGAAGTCGCTGCTCAACGAGTCCGGCCGGTTCCCCAGCGCCCTCGGCTACGCCCAGCTCGCGTCGACGGTGCTCGCCGCGATCGCCGAGCGCATCGCCGCCCCCATCGCCGTCGACCGGTCACAGGACATCCCCGACGACACGCGCGAAGAACCTGCCGACCCTATCCCAGGACAGGGCCGCGCCGCCGATGAGGACGCGTCTGCGACCGCACCCGCCGACACCACGCCGCCGGCACCCGAGGCCACGGCCCCGTGATCCCGGTCGTCCTCGCCTCTCAGTCCCCCTCGCGCCGGCAGATCCTCGCCGCCTCGGGCATCGACCCCACCGTCATCGTCTCCGAGGTCGACGAGCGCGCGATCGAGGAGTCCTTCACCGGGTCCGTCGGGGACCTGACGACGGAGCTCTCCGCGGCGAAGGCCCGGGCGGTCGTCGCCCGACTCGAGACGATGCCTGCCGCCGACCTGCCCGAATCGCTGCGCGAGGCCCTGACCTGCGTCGTCATCGCCGGCGATTCCCTGCTCGAACACGACGGCGCGGCGATCGGGAAGCCGGGCACACCGGAGCGCACACGCGAGATCTGGGCGTCGATGGCCGGCGCCTGGACGACGCTGCACAGCGGTCACTCGCTTGCGCTGCTCGACCGCGCCGACCTCGCCGAGCCCTTCCGGCTCCGTGACCTCCGCTCGCAGCGGTCGGCCACCTCGGTGCTCATCGGCACTCCCACCCCGGAGGAGCTCGAGGCCTACATCGCCACGGAGGAGCCCTTCCACGTCGCCGGCGCCCTGACGATCGACGGCTTCGGCGGTGCCTTCGTCGACCGGCTCGACGGGGACCATCTCACGGTGCTCGGGCTCAGCCTGCCCGTTGTGAGGGATCTCGCGCGTGACATGGGCCTGTTCTGGCCCGATTTCTGGTCCGTCCGGGACTAGACTCGAAGCGGTCGAGCGGACACGCCCGGCGCCTTTGAAGTTTTCACATGAGGTTTTTATCGCTGGCCTACAAACGGTTTGCGGCGATCCCTAAATTGATCTGAGATCATACAAAAGGAGCGCCATGACCACAGTTCTCCCCGACGAGACGACCGATTCGCTGTCCACCCACGTCCCCACGGCCCCCGTGCGCCGCGTCCTCATCGCCAACCGCGGTGAAATCGCCCTGCGCATCATCCGGGCGGCCCATGACCTGGGCATCAAAGCGGTCGCCGTCTACACCCGAGCCGACGCGGACGCCGAGTTCGTGTCGCTCGCCGACGACGCCTGGCTGCTCGAGGGCACCGGCGCCGGGGAGACCTACCTCGACATCGACAAGATCCTCGCCCTCGCCACGCGCTCCGGGGCCGATGCGATCCACCCCGGCTACGGCTACCTCGCCGAGAACGCGCTGTTCGCACAGGCCGTCATCGATGCCGGGCTGACGTGGGTCGGCCCTCCCCCGGCCGCCATCGAGCTCCTCGGCGACAAGTCCGGTGCCCGTGAGGTCGCCGAGGCGGTCTCCGCTCCCGTCGCGCCGGGCTCCGACGGCGCCGTCGCCGATCTCGCCGAGGCCGCCGCGGTCGCCGAGCGGATCGGCTATCCCGTCGTCATCAAGGCCGTCCACGGCGGCGGCGGCCGCGGCTTCCGCGCCTGCCCGACCGACGACGACCTCGAAGCGGCGTACACCGCGGCCACCCGCGAGGCCCTGGCGGCGTTCGGGCGCGGCGAATGCCTCATCGAGAAGCAGATCGTCCACCCCCGGCACATCGAGACGCAGTGCCTCGCCGACTCCTTTGGCAACGTCCGCGTCCTCTCGACCCGCGACTGCACGCTGCAGCGCCGTAACCAGAAGATCGTCGAAGAGGCTCCCGCCCCGTTCCTCACCGCGGAGCAGGAGCGCATCGTCACCGAGGCCTCGATCCGCGTGCTCGCCCACGTCGGCTACGTCGGCGCCGCCACGTGCGAGTTCCTCCTCGGCACCGACGGGACGATCATCTTCATGGAGGCCAACGCGCGCATCCAGGTCGAGCACACCGTCACCGAGGAGGTCACCGGCGTCGATCTCGTCGGCTGGCAGCTGCGCATCGCCTCCGGTGAGCGCCTCCCCGAGACGTTCCCCGCTGTGCGCGGACACGCGATCCAGTTCCGCATCAACGCCGAGGATCCCACGACGTTCTTCCCCGCCACCGGCACCGTGAAGAACTACCGGGCGCCGGCCGGGCCCGGGGTGCGCCTCGACTCCGGCATCGGCGAGGGCAGCGTCGTCGGCACCGACTTCGACCCGATGCTCGCCAAGCTCATCATCACCGGCGCCGACCGCGACCAGGCGCTGGCGCGCTCGCGTCGCGCCCTGAACGAGTACCGCATCGACGGGGTCTCCACTCTATTGCCCCTCCACCGCGTCCTCGCCTCGGAACCGGCATTCGCCGGCGACTTCGCGGTGTGGACCAACTGGCTCGAAACCGCGTTCGTCAATCCGCTCGCCGCACCGACCACAGGAGATCACATGAGCACCACCGCTGACAGCTTCAGTGTCGTCGTCGAGGTCGACGGCCGCCGGATGACCGTGTCGGTTCCCAAGGACGTCATCTCCGACCTCGGTCACGTCCCGAGCCCGAGCGTGCCCCGCCGCAAGCGCAACCTGCGCCGCAAAGGCGCGCAGCTGACCGACGAGTCGAACGCGCTCAACGCCCCGATGCAGGGCACGATCGTCTCCGTCGCCGTGGCCGCCGGCGACACCGTCGAGGCCGGGGACACGCTCGCCGTCATCGAGGCGATGAAGATGGAGCAGCCGCTCAAGGCGGGCCACTCGGGCACGGTCTCCGAGGTCCTCGTCGACGCCGGCACCGCCGTGAAATCGGGAGAGCCGATCATCCGCTTCGCCGCCTGAGTCCACTGCGCTCACTCACTGCCCGGATCACCCGTCGTCGGTGATCCGGGCAGTGAGGTAGTCGGACTCGGCATCATTGCCCGGACACGCCAGTGCGCAGCGCAGCGCCGCCTCGGCGTCGTCCTCACGTCCCAGCTCACGCAGCGTGATCGCCCGGGCGATGTGATAGGGACGATGGCGCTGCAGCTGCGCCTGCCCGCCGAGCGCATCGAGGGCGGAAAGCCCCGTCGCCGGACCTCTGACCTTCCCCCGCACCACCGCGATGTTGAGGGCGACGACCGGGGTCGGCTCGAGCCTCTCGAGCAGCCGGTAGAGGACGAGGATCTGCGGCCAGTCGGTGTCGGCGAACGTCGGCGCTTCGGCATGGACGGCCGCGATCGCCGCCTGCACCGTGTACGCCCCCGCGTCCTGTTCACCGGCCGCTGCCTGCGCCAGCCGGAGGCCCTCGGCGATGAGCCGCGAGTCCCAGCGCCGCCGGTCCTGGTGCTCGAGCGGGATCGGGCGCCCGTGCTCATCGACCCGCGCCGCCGCCCGCGCCCGGGTGAGCAGGAGCAGGGCGAGCAGCCCGCGGGCCTCCGTCCGGTCCGGCAGCAGCCGCACGAGCAGGCCGGCCAACCGGATCGCCTCCTCCTGGAGGTCGGTGCGCGCATGGACCGGTCCGGCTGTCGCGGCGAACCCCTGCGTGAAGATGAGGTAGACGACGCGCAGCACTCCGGGCAGTCGGTCACCGAGGACCTCCGCGGTGGGGGTGCCGAACGGAATCCCCGTCACCGTGATCCGCTTCTTCGCCCGCACGATCCGCTGCTGCATCGTCGTCGTGTCGACGAGGAACGCGGCAGCCACCTCGGCGGTGCTCAGTCCGGCGAGGAAGCGGAGGATGAGGGCGATCCGCTCGGGCTCTTTCAGGGTCGGATGCGCGCAGGTGAAGAAGAGACCGAGCCGGTCATCGGGGATGCGGGCGGAATCGATGTCCTCGCCGAGGCGGTCGGCGTGGTCCTCATGATCGCCGGGACGCCGCTCGTCCTCGATCCGCAGCCGTGCGAGGTGGCGGGCTCTGCGGGCATCGGCGCGGATGAGGTCGATCGCGCGGTTCTTCGCCGTCGTCATCAGCCACGCCTGGGGGCTGGCGGGGACTCCCCTGTCCGGCCAGGTCTCGACCGCGCGGAGGATCGCGTCGGCCAGGGCCTCCTCGGCGAGATCGAGGTCGTGGAAGGTCCGGGCCAGCGCCGCGAGCAGGCGCCCGTGGTCCTCCTCGCCGATCGCTGTGAGGGCCCGGGCGGCTGCCGCGGACTCGGTGGCCATGGCCGGACTCAGTAGTCGGCGAGCGGCCGGATCTCGATGTGCCCGAACCTCGCGCCGGGACTGCGCTTCGCCCAGCCGATCGCATCGTCGATCGTCGGCACCTCGATGACGTAGCTGCCGCCGACGAATTCGCTCGATTCGGCGAACGGCCCCGAGGTGACCAGCGCCTGCCCCTCCGCTTCGCTCACTCTCACCCCGTGCTCGGGGCCTTCGAGGGCGAAGCCGCCGACGACGATGCCGGCGGCGCTGATCTCCTCGTCGAAGCGCATGAACTCGCTCGGGTCGGGTCCGCCGTCCTCACCGCAGTCGGCGTCGGCGGTCCTGCCCATGAGCAGCAGTGCGTATTTCATCTCTGACTTCCCTTCGCTTGCGGATGCGCCTCGCGCACCCGGTGGCGCCGGACGGGATCGTCCGACACCACTGTGACGTCCCAGGGGTCAGGATATCGACACCGGGAGGCGAAAAGATTTCTAGAGGTGCCGGTGGAGGCGCCGCGACGCCTCGGTCAGCGATCCGCTGAGCGAGGGGTAGACGACGAACGACGCCGAGAGCTGATCGACGGTGAGGCGGTTCTCCACGGCCATCGTGATGGGGAGGATGAGCTCGCTGGCGCGGGGCCCGACGACGACTCCGCCGAGGATGGAGCCCGAACCGCGGCGCGCGAAGATCTTGACGAAGCCGTCCTCGATGCCGAGCATCTTCGCCCGCGGGTTGGTGTCGAGCGGAAGCATGACGGTGTCGATGTCGGTGGGGTTCTCGCGGTAGTTCTGCTGGGTGAAGCCGACGGTTGCGATCTCCGGGGCGGTGAAGACGTTCGAGGCGACGTTGCGCAGCTTGAGCGGCTGGACGGCGTCGCCGAGGGCGTGGGACATCGCGATGCGCCCCTGCATCGCCGCCACCGAGGCGAGGGGCAGGACGCCGGTGCAGTCACCGGCGGCGTAGATGCCGGGGCGGTTGGTCCGGGAGACGCCGTCGACGACGATGTGCCCGGAGTCGTTGACCTTGACGCCGGCGGCATCGAGCCCGAGGTCGGCGGTGTTGGGGATCGATCCGACGGCCATGAGGCAGTGCGATCCCTGGACGCGGCGGCCGTCGGCGAGGGTGACCTCGACGCCGTCGTCGGTCCGCTCGACCGACTGGGCGCGGGAGCGGGAGAGCACATTCATGCCCTTGTTGCGGAAGACGAACTCGAGGACGTCGGCGGCGTCCTCGTCCTGGCCGGGCAGGACCTTCTCCCGGGAGGACACGAGGGTGACGTTGGCGCCGAGGGCGCGGTACGCCGAGGCGAACTCGGCACCGGTGACACCCGACCCGACGACGATGAGGTGCTCGGGCAGCTCCTCGAGTTCGTAGAGCTGGGTCCAGGACAGGATCCGCTCGCCGTCGGGCTTGGCGGTGTCGAGCTCGCGCGGGTGGGCGCCGACGGCGAGCAGGATCGTCGAGGCCCGCAGGGTGTATTCGGTGCCGCTCTCCTCGACGACCTCGACCCGATCGCGGTCGACGAGCTTCGCGCTGCCCTTGATGATCTTCACCCCGGCGCGGATGAGACCGTCGTAGATGTCGTCGGACTGGGCGGTGGCGAGCGAGAGGATGCGGTCGTTGACCGCTTTGAGGTCCGCAGTCACCCGGTCGTGGTCCGGGTGCTCCTCGGTCGTCTCGTCCTTGCCGGTGATCCTGATGCCGAGACTCGACGAGCGGGTGATCTCGTCCATCATCTCCGCCGTCGCGATGAGCGACTTCGAGGGCACGACGTCGGTGACGACGGCGGCCCCGCCGGTGCGGTGGCGCTCGATGAGCATGACGTCGGCGCCCAGCTGTGCGGCGGCGAGAGCGGCTTCGTAGCCTCCCGGTCCACCGCCGATGACGACGACACGATCTGCTGCGGATTCAAATTCTTCGTTCACGGCTCAATCCTCTCAAATCGCCACCCCGGGAGCGAATGAACTCTCGGGGCGGAAAGTGCGTCGTCAGGCGGGCGGCGCCGGTCAGGAACCGGCGGGGTCGACCACCTCGGCGGTGTCCGCAGGGTCGACCACCTCGGCGGTGTCGCGGTGGAGCGCGGAGAGGGAGACATAGGCCTGCGCATTGGCTCTGACCTTCTCGACGCCGTCGTCGGTCATCTCGCGTCGCACCTTGCCCGGCACGCCTGCGACGAGGGAGCGCGGCGGGATGTCGGTGCCTTCGAGGACGACCGTGCCGGCGGCGATGAGCGACTCGGAGCCGATGTGCGCGTCGTTGAGGACCGTCGCATGCATGCCGATGAGCACATCGTCGTCGACGGTGGCCCCGTGGACGAGGGCCTGGTGGCCGATCGAGACCCGGCGGCCGACGACGACGGGTTTGCCCTCGTCGGTGTGCATGACGGTGTTGTCCTGGACGTTCGAGTCCTCGCCGATGGTGATCGGGGCCTTCTCCGCCCGGAGCACACAGCCGTAGAAGATGCCGGCGCCGCGTTCGACGCGCACGTCCCCGACGAGGGTGGCACCGGCGGCGACGAAGGCCTCGGGATCGATCCGCGGGGTGTGCCCGCCGACAGAGATGATGCGTGCCTGCGAATCCGTCATGAGTCCTCCATCGGCTCTCGGTGCTGGTTCGGGTGCCTGTCAGTCTACCCACGGCGGTGGTTCCTGCGGCAGGCGTCTCACGTGCAGTTCTCCTCGCAGTGATAGTCTCCGCCCACCTCGTGGTGGTGCTCTCCGCCTGCCGCGGGATGTCCTTCCGCGGGGACGTGCCACTTCACGGTCCCTCCCCTCTCCGTTCATCCTGGCGACACCGTGCTTCTGCAGAGTGAGACGCGTTTTGGACGGATTTGCAACGAGCACGCCTTAGCAGGAAAATGGACAGAATATTTGTCAGAAACTTCACACTGCCAGACTCTTGTGTGCCTTTTGCGGTTATGTGAACCTTGACTGTGAGAGTTGCGCGCCGCTGCTGTCGTGCGCGCACACCGCTTTCACTTATCACCGTCGAAAGGCCACCATGGATTGGCGTCATCGCGCTGCATGCCTCAATGAGGACCCCGAACTGTTCTTCCCCATCGGAAACACGGGTCCGGCATTGCTTCAGATCGAAGAGGCCAAGACTGTGTGCCGTCGCTGCGAAGTGGCGGAGACCTGCCTCCAGTGGGCACTCGAATCCGGACAGGACGCCGGTGTCTGGGGCGGCCTCAGCGAAGACGAGCGCCGCGCCCTCAAGCGTCGCGCCGCCCGCGCCCGCCGCGCCGGCTGACCTCGGCTGCGTTCTGCACCACCGATACCGCAGTCCCGCCGGCGCTCTCGCTCCATCGCACTCGCAGCGCAGTTCCACAGTCCGAACCTCGCCAGAGTCCCCTGCTCGAACCACGATCTTCGCGATCCGAGCTGGGGACTTTGTCGTGCCCGCACCCGTCGCACCACCTCGGCGCGCATCTCACCCCCGCAGCCGCACGCACAACCCTGGGCCGCACGCACAACCGGCAGCCGCACGCACAACTCTGGTCCGCACGCGCAACCCTGGTCCGCACACACAACCCGCAGCTTCGCATCTCCTCCGCGCAGCGCGATAACCACCCCGTGCACGCGTAGGATATGGCGCTCCGCGTAGTGGTGCGCAATCCGTCGGGCGCAGACACTCAGTCGCACCACCTCGGCGCGCATCTCACCCCCGCAGCTGCACACACAACCGGCAGCCGCACGCACACCCTGGTCCGCACACACAACCCTGGTCCGCACACACAACCCTGGTCCGCACACACAACCCTGGTCCGCTTTCGCAACCCTGGGTCGCACGCACAACCCGCAGCTTCGCATCTCCTCCGCGGAGCCCGATAACCACCCCGTGCACGCGTAGGGTATGGCGCTCCGCGTAGGGATGCGCACCCAGCAGCCGCCGGCGCGGGGCACCGAGGCGGACCGTCAGTCGTAGGAGTCGGGGCGGAGCGGGACGTCGAGGATCGCCTCGGTGCCCCCGCCCTCACGCTCCCGCCACTGGATCGACCCGGCGAGATCCGCCGAGACGAGGGTGCGCACGATCTGCGTGCCCAGGCCGTTGCCCGGGCTTTGCTGGTCGCCCAGCCCCACGCCGTCGTCGGCGATCGTGACGTGGAGGTGGTCGCCGTCGCGATCGGGCACGACCCACACATGACCGGTGAGCGTCTCCCCCGGCGCCAGCCCCTCCTGCTCCTCGAGCGGGAAGCCGTGCTCGATCGCGTTCGTGATGAGCTCGGTGATCGCCAGCGCCAGGGACGTCGCGTCGGCAGACGAGATCGTTCCGAAGCTGCCCTGGCGCTGCAGGGAGATCTGGACGAGCGGACTCGTCAGCTCCGGAGTCAGCCGCAGGCCCTTGTCGACGACCTCGTCGAAGTCGACCTCGGACTCGACTCCCTGACTGAGCACATCGTGGACGACGGCGATGATCGACACCCGCCGCATCGCCTCCGACAGCGCCGCCTTCGCCGCGGGATTGTCGATGCGGCGCGTCTGCAGGCGCAGCAGAGCGGACACCGTCTGGAGATTGTTCTTCACCCGGTGGTGCATCTCCTTGATCATCGCGTCGCGCGAGAGCAGCTCCCGCTTGCGCCGCCGGATCTCCGAGACGTCCCTGGCCAGCACGATCGCCCCGGTACGCTCACCGTCGTCGGTGAGCGGAATCGCGCGCAGGGAGACACTCGTGCGGCCCACCTCGAGTTCGGTCCGCCACGGCGCGCGTCCGGTGAGCACGAGCGGCAGGGTCTCATCGACCTGCCGCAGCTCGGTGCTCAGGCTCGACACCACCTCGGAGAGATAGGAGCCTTCGATCTCCCCGCCGTGACCGAGGCGATTCATCAGCGACACGGCGTTCGGGGAGGCGTACTGCACCCGGGAGTCACGGTCGAGGACGAAGATGCCGTCACCGACCCGCGGCTCGCCGTGGCGCACTCCGCTCGGCGCCTCCCGATCGGGGAACGCGCCCTGGGCGATCATCGTCAGCAGCGCCTTCGCCGCGTCCCGGTAGTGCTTCTCGAGCCGCGAGGTCCCGCGCCGGCGCATCTCCTCGGAGTACCTGACCATGACGGCGAGCGTCTCACCACGGCGGACGAGCGGCACCGCCTCGGCGCTCACCTCGGTCTCCTCGGTGCCCGCGTTGACGCCGAGGTCCTTGGCCGGGGCCACCTCGGTGACGATGGTCCGGGTCTCCACCGCCGCCTCGAGGAGCTCGCGTTCGAGCCCGGTCGCCCGCGCGCCGAGGAGGTCCCGATTGAACAGCGTCGCCCCCGTCGTCGGCCTCGCGTGCGCGACGACCGTGAACGCCCCGCTCGCCGACGGCACCCAGAGGACGAGGTCGGCGAACGAGAGATCGGCGATGAGCTGCCAGTCCCCGACGAGGAGGTGAAGGTATTCGGCATCCGTCTCATCGGTGATGCCTTCGGCTGCCAGTTGTTCGTTGAGCACGGGTCCCTCTTCCGGGTGGGGAGTCTTCAGCGGGCCCGAAGGTCGTCTTCGAGCCCGCTGAGATCGACGCTATCACCGATGTCGCTCGGCCAGGCGGTGCGGATCAGGCGCTGTGCTCGGACTCCCAGGCCGAGGACCGCACGACACCGCGCATCATGCGCAGCAGCACCGACAGCGGAGCCTGTGTGACGGTGTCGAGGGCGATGACCGTCTCGATCGTCTCGAGCACCCGCGCGGCGACCGTCTCGTTGCGCTCGAGCCATTCGGTCAGCCGCTGCTTGGCGCGCTCGTCCGGAGTCCCGGAGATCGGCGAATCCGTGGCGGCGATGACGGAACCGGCGACCGAGAGGATCGCGGAGTAGAAGTCATCGCGCAGGGAGCCGCGGGCCAGTGCCGACCAGCGATCGGACCGGTCGAGGTCGCCGATGAGGGCGAGCACCTGCGACCCGGAGAACTTGTCGTTGACGGCGTAGTAGACCTCGGCGACGTCCTCGGCGGATTCGTTGGTGCGCGCCGCGAGCTGGGTGATGTCGAGGAGGGCGAACTCGTCGAGCAGCGCCGCCGCCCGCCATGCGAGCTCCTCGGGGACCCCGTCGTCGATGTACTCCTGCGCCTTGGCGGCCATCGCCTCGGCGTCGAAGCCGTCGACGAGGGCGGGCACGCGCTCGCGCAGAGCGGCGACGACCTTCCCGTAGAGCTCGATGCCCGAATCGACGTCGAGGGTGTCCGGGGCCTGCTGGACGAGCCAGCGCGAGGACCGGTCGAGCAGGCGCACGTAGTCGTGCTGGAGCTTGACCTGGACCTCCGTGGGCACCTTGTTGTCAAGTGCGGTGACCGCGTCGAAGAAGTCATCGAGGCCGAAGATCTCGGAGACGACGACGAAGACGCGGGCGATCTGCGGCACCGAGGCCGGGGTCTCCTCGAGCATCCGGTAGACGTAGGTGAGCCCACCGCGGTCGACCATCCGGTTGACGAGCTTCGCAGTGGCGATCTCCCGGTGCAGCGGGTGCTCGGCGATGTAGTCGCCGTACTGTTCGCGCAGGGCGTCCGGGAAGTAACCGGCGAGCTCCCGCTTCATCCACGGCTCATCGGGCACGACGCTGTCGAGGATCTCGTCGACGGCGTGCATCTTCGCGTAGGCGAGGAGCACCGCGAGCTCCGGGGAGACGTACGAGCTGAACTCGCGCTTGGCCAGTTCCTCGGCGTTCGGCAGGAACTCGACGTGGCGGTCGAGGTCGGCGTGCTTCTCGAGGTAGGCGAGCATCCGTCCGTAGGTGCCCGACATCGCTTCGGTCTGCGAGCGCGCCTCGCCGAGGACGACGTTCTGCGCGTAGTTGTTCGCGAGCACCCGGTCGGCGACGTCGTCGGTGAAGGAGAGCAGCACCTTCTCCCGATCCTCGGCGGCGAACGCCCCCTTGTGCAGCAGGGTGCGCAGGAGGAGCTTGATGTTGACTTCGTGGTCGGAGCTGTCGACGCCGGCGGAGTTGTCGACGGCGTCGGTGTTGATCGCGACCCCGCTCAGTGCCGCTTCGACGCGTCCCAGCTGGGTGACGCCGAGGTTGCCGCCCTCGCCGATGACCCGTGCCCTGACGTCGTCGCCGTCGATCCGGATCGCATCGTTGGCCTTGTCCCCGACGTCGGCGTGGCTCTCCCCGGAGGACTTGATGTATGTGCCGATGCCGCCGTTGTAGAGGAGGTCGACGGGAGCGGCGAGGATCTCCGACATCAGCTCGGCGGGACTGCGGCGGCCGGGATCGACGCCGAGGGCCGCGGCGGCCTCCGGGCTGAGGTCGATCGACTTCGCCGACCGCGGGAAGACGCCCCCGCCCTGCGAGATGAGGTCCCGGTCGTAGTCCTGCCACGACGAGCGCGGCAGGTCGAAGAGGCGCTGCCGCTCGGTGAAGCTCGTCGCCGCATCCGGGTTGGGGTCGAGGAAGATGTCGCGGTGGTCGAAGGCGGCGACGAGGCGGATGTGCTCGCTGCGGAGCATGCCGTTGCCGAAGACGTCGCCGCTCATGTCGCCGATGCCGACGACGGTGAAGTCCTCTTCGGCAGTGTTGAGGCCGAGCTCGCGGAAGTGGCGTTCGACGGACTTCCAGGCACCGCGGGAGGTGATCGCCATCTTCTTGTGGTCGTAGCCGACCGAGCCGCCGGAGGCGAAGGCGTCACCGAGCCAGAATCCGCGGCGCTCGGAGATCGCGTTCGCGACGTCGGAGAAGCGCGCGGTGCCCTTGTCGGCGGCGACGACGAGGTAGTAGTCATCGCCGTCGTGGCGGACGACGCGGTCGGGGTGGACGACCTTCTGGCTGCCGTCCTCGGCGTAGACGAGGTTGTCGGCGACCTCGAGGAGGCTTTCGATGAAGACCTCGTAGGCGGCCTGACCGGCAGCCATCCACGCATCCCTGTCGCTCATCGGCGGCAGCTGCTTGGGGAAGAATCCGCCCTTGGCGCCGGTGGGCACGATGAGCGCGTTCTTGACCATCTGCGCCTTGACGAGGCCGAGGACCTCGGTGCGGAAGTCGTCACGGCGATCCGACCAGCGCAGGCCGCCGCGGGCGACGGTGCCGAAGCGCAGGTGGACGCCCTCGACCTGCGGGGAGTACACCCACATCTCGAGCGCCGGTCGGGGCTTGGGCACGAAGCTGAGCTCGGTGGGGCGGATCTTCAGGGCCAGTGCCGTCGGCAGTTCGCCGTCGGGGTTGATGAAGTAGTTCGTCCGCAGGGTCGCGCGCAGCAGTTCGAGCGAGGAGCGCAGCACGCGGTCGGCGTCGAGGCTGGCGACGTCGCCGAGGGCGGTCTCGATCCGCTCGTCGATCGCCGCGGTGGCGGCCTCGCGTCCGGCGTCGTCGGCCGCGGGGTCGAACTTCGCGAAGAAGTAGTCGACGAGGAGGCGGGAGATCTCCGGGTTGTCGCTGTAGACCTCCCCGACGTAGGCGTCGGAGTAGGTGAACCCGGCCTGGCGCAGGTACTTCCCGAGCGCCCGGATGATCGTCACCTGCCGCCAGTCGAGACCGGAGACGACGAGGCGGTCGAAGACGCCTGCCTCCTTGCGGCCGTCCCAGCCGGCGATGAACGCCTCGGCGATGCGCTCACTGGCCGCCTCGTCGAGGTCTTCGTCGAAGCGGACGCCGAAGTCGTAGATGTAGCGGTGCGAGCCGTCGGCGAGATCGAGTTCGTAGGGACGCTCGTCGAGCACGGTGGCGCCGAAAGCGGTGAGGTAGGGCAGCACTTCGGAGAGGCCGACCCGACCGTCGCGGTAGAGGGCGAGCCTGGTCGGCGCATCGTCGGCGTCCTCCGGGGTGTAGAGGCGCACGGCCGATCCCTCACCGGTGCTCAGCGCTTCGAAGCGCTCGACATCGGCGACGGCGTCGGCGGGCGTGTGGTACTCGCCGTAGCCGGGAGGGAACGCCTTCGACCACAGGTCGGCGCGTTCGATGGCGCGTCCGCTGTCGCCGCGCTCGGTCGGGGCGAGGAAGGCGTGGACGTCCTCGTTCCACGAGCGCACGGCGGCGACGATGCGCTTCTCGACGACCGCCGGATCGATCTCCGGCAGCTCCGCGTCGCGGGCGACCCGGGCGACGAAGTGGATGCGGGCCAGCGCGGACTCGGTGAGGAGGACGTCGAAGTCGACGCTCTCGGCGTTGTAGAACTCGCGCAGCACATCCTGGACGCGCTGGCGGGCCGCGGTGTCGTAGAGGTCGCGGGGCAGGTAGAGGATGACGGAGACGTAGCGCTGGTAGGGGTCCTCGCGGACGAACACCCGCGACTGGCGGCGCTCCTGCATGTCGACGATCTGCATGACGACGTCGAAGATCGACTGCGTGTCATCGTGCATGAGGTCATCGCGCGGATACGTCTCGAGGATGCCGAGGAGCTCGTTGGCCGAGTGGGATCCGGCGGGGAATCCGCTCGAGGCGAGGATCTTGCGCACCTTGCGGTTGATCACCGGGATGCTCAGCACGCTGTCGTTGTAGAACTCGGGCTTGAAGACGCCGACGAAGCGTCGCTCGCCGACGATCTCGCCGTTCTCGTCGAAGGTCTTCACCCCGATGTAGTCCATGAACGAGCCTCGGATGACCCGGGACCGGGAGTTCGCCTTCGTGAGGACGAGCACGTGGGGTTCGGCCGCCTTCGCGGCCACGGCGTTCGACAGCGGCGACTTCGCGAGCGGGCGCAGCGCGGAGATGCCCAGCGAGGTGTGCTCGATCGGTTCGAGGCTGCTCGACTCGGCGTCGTGGGAGTAGTCGTACTCGCGGTAGCCGAGGAACGTGAAATGACCGTCGAGCCAGGTCAGCAGCTCGGCGGCGGCTTCCGCCTCGGAGGCGAGCTCGGGGCGGGGCGGACGCGCCTGGAGCTCACCGGCGATCTCCTTGGCCTTCGCCGACATCGCGTCGGCATCGCGCGCGGCGGCCGCGACGTAGTCGAGGACGCTGCGCAGCTGCTTCTCGAGCGCGTCGTGGTCCTCCGGCGGCACCCGGTCGACCTCGATGCGGATCCACGACTGCTGGTCGGGGGCGTCACCGGTCGGCTCCGCGGCCTCGGTGACCACAGGAATGCCCGCGGTGTCGGCGGACACGGCGGGCGCTTCGGCGGGAGAGAGGACGGTGAGGTCGGAGCCGTGCCCCTCGACGGCGAGGATGGGATGGTGGACGAGGCGGATGGCCCGCCCGCTCGTCGCGAGATCGGAGACGATCGAGGACACGAGGTGAGGCATGTCGGGCAGGACCATCGCGATGACGGTGTGGTTGTCGAGGTACTCCGGGGAGTCGACCGAGGGGTTGTAGATGCGCAGAACCGGAGCGGTGCCGTCATACTCGAGGCCGAGAGCGTAGTGGGTGGCCGCCGCTGCGGCGAGACCTTCGGCGCCCGCCTCGGCGGTGCCCGGTTCGAATCGGGGATAGTACGCTTCGATGAAATTCTCCGGAGCGCCCTGCCCCTTCTGCTTCCTCCACTCTCCAGCAATGTCCGAATATGAGACCTGAGACACCTTTACACCTCTACGATCAGCGCACAAATAATGTTGTCGGCTCGACTCCGAACCGCCATCCCCCACACTATGCTCAATCGGCGAGAAAGGCACGCCGGTCAGCCTGCCGCGGCACGGCGTCGATCGGCTGGCAGACTGAGGGCATGAGAACACTGACACTCAGCCATGACTATGCGATCGGACTCACCGATTTCCTCGCCCTGCTCGCCGATGCCGCGACGTGGGAGAAGCTCGGCTCTGCGGCGACGACTCAGCGGGTCGATCCCGACACCGAGGTGACCGTGCGCACCGCTGTGCCGGCCAGTGAGCTGCCGGCGACCCTGGCCTCGCGCCTGCCCTCGGGTGCCGAGCTCGTCGAGGTCTACATGGTTCCCGGGGACGTCATCGGCGATCGCGCCGAGGTCCGGATGACCGCGCACGCCGCCGGGGTGCCCGTCGAGATCGATTCCCTCCTCACCCTCGTCTCCGAGGGCAGCGGAACGGCGGCCACGGTGCGCTCCGAGATCAGCTCCTCGGTGCCGATGTTCGGGTCGATGATCGAGCAGGCGCTCGTGCCCATCCTCGAGACCCAGCTGCGCGAGCGACTCGACCGGCTCGCCGCCGTCTGAGCCGGAGTCCGCTCAGGTGCGATCGCGCAGCAGGTCGCCCAGCTCGGTCCGGTCGTACCAGAGGAGATCGGAATCGCCGAGGCGGTCGCCGGCCGCCTCGATGCCCTGTGCCATGGCCAGCTCGAGCGCCGCGTCCCATTCGGCGGCCTCGTCGAGGTGGACGCTGACGATGCGGTCCTCGTCGACTCGGGCGAGGGTGAGCGCGTCGAATCCCGGCGCGAGCGGCTCCCGGCCGCTCGCCGCCGGCGCATCGTAGGCGACGACGGCCCGCGGGGACGCCGACTCCGCGCCGGAGCCCAGCGCCTCGTCGGCGGCGAGGGCCGCGGCGATGCTCATGGCCGTGAACTCGGCCTCGTCGAGGTCCTCACCGCGGAGTTGGGCGGCAGCGGCGTCCGGGGCGACCGCGGTCGCGGTCTGCAGTCCGGCGGCGAGGGCGGCGAGAGTGGTCGGGATGTAGCAGCGAACAGCCATGCCTCCATCCTAGGGTGAAGTGCTCCCATCGCACCCGCAGTCGACCAACGGGGCTCAGAGCGACCGGAGCCGGGCCGCGACGCCGCGACCGCTCCCGCCCCGGGCACTGCCGGACCGGTGCCGGATCCGCCGGCGCGTGGGCAGGAGCCCGGCGGCGACCTCGGCGAACTGCCGGCTCAGCGCCGACTTCGGGCTGACCTCTGCCACGGTGCGCCCCGACAGCAGTGCCGCGTCGACGGTCGCCCGGTCGTCGCTGAAGACGAAGTCGGGTTCGCGTCCGGCGAAGCGGCCGAGCGCCTCCCTGATCCGCGTCTCCGCCGGGTGCCCGACCGCCGAGGCCCTCACCTTCGTGATCCCGATCCGCAGGGTGTCGCGCATCTGCTCGCAGCGTTCGGTGCCGAGGAGCCGCACGAGCTTCTGCAGACCGATGGGATCGCCGGTCGCGAGCACGAGGACATCGTCGGCCGCGTCGAGGGCCGCCCGGGTCGCACAGTGCCGGTCGTAGAACGGATCGGCGAAGTCGTCGTCGGGGTCGAGGCGGTCGGAGACGTCGACGACGACGAGATCGTAGAGTCCCGCGAGGTCGCGCAGCGCCGAGCGGAGCACGGCTCCCCGCACCTCCGGCCACCGTTCGGGCCGGGTCAGTCCGGTGATGACGTGGAAGTCGTCGCGGATCGCCGCGTGCGGCACCCCGCTGATGTCGGTGGGCGGGGACTTCTCCGCCTCGAGCCGGCACAGGCTCGCCAGGTGCGAGGACTCCTCCGTCAGCCCGAGCGTCGTGGCGACCATCGCCCCCACCGTGTCGGCATCGACGACGACGGTGCGGTGTCCGAGACGGGAGGACTGATCGCCTAAGTTGACGGCGGTGAGCGTGCGCCCCGGAGACGATCCGGTCCCCCACACCGTGATGATCCGCCCGGCCGGTGCGGTGCGTCCCGGCGGGGAGGTCGGGCGGGGCGGCACGACGGCGCTGCGGGTGACGTCGTCGAGGGCGCGGGCGACCCGGAGGGCATCGGCGGTGGCGGGCACCGCCGTCGTGATGCCGAGGCGCGCCAGGGCGGCCTCATCGGCCCCGACGCCGAGCACCTTCGTCCCGGTGGCGAGCACGGCCGCGATGACGTCGGCGTCGAGGCCGGGGAAGTACTCTCCGACGATCGCTATGTCGGCGCTGCCGGTCCGGCACAGGGCGAGGAGTTCGACGTCGTCGGCGGGACGGGCGACGACGT
>NZ_BAAAMB010000009.1:110189-118151 GCF_039528855.1 Brevibacterium sanguinis
GACGTCGTCGAGGTCGCTGAGCAGTTCGAAGAGGATGAGGTCGTACTCGAAGTCGACGGCGAGGAGCACCTGGGGCATCGCGATCAGCTCCCGCCGGGGGCGCCGACGACGGAGAGGACGCTGCGGCCGTCGAGGGCGGACAGCACACCGGACAGCGCGGTGGCCGGGACGAAGACTTCGATCCGGGCCCCGTCGCCGACCCCGAAGCTGCCGACGTCACGGGTGATGTGGGCGACCGGGGCGCCGCTGACGATCTGCTCGGGGGCGCCGGCCTCGTCGTCGAGTCCCGTCGACTCCGATTGGGCCCACACGTCGACGAGGCTGCCCCGGTCGACGACCGAGGGCACCGATCCGGGAACGTCGATCGCGACGATCCGGCCCTCGAGTTCGGCCATCGGGGTCACCGCCGAGGCGGGCACGAGCTCCCCTTCGGCGATGACGGAGCGCACGCTCGAGTCCTGCGGCAGCGGCGTGTCGGCGGAGAGGTACTTGTCCCCGACGTCGGCGAGGTTGACCTCGGCGACGACGAGGTCGTCGGGCCCGAGCGCCTGACCGGGGACGAGGGATGCCGCGCTGGCCCAGACCCGGGTCGTCGCCGTGGCGGCGCTGACGAGGAGATAGGTGGCGACGATGGCCGCGATGACGAGGACTGCGCCGACGAGCAGCCTGGCGTCGGTCCAGCGGGGCGGGCGGAAACGTCTCGAGAGCTCCATTGCATCTCCGATTCGGGGGATTTTCCCATGACAGGAATTGCCGGTGAGTGATAGTATCGAGTATCAAATGGGGTCAAAGCAATGATTTCAGGCAAAACTGTTGTCGCTTGAGACCCTGTCATCGCTGGGAACAATGCCGTCGCTTGGAATTGGGGAGAACCGTCATGGTCGTCGAAAACCGTTTCCTGCCACTCACCGACGTGGCCGAACTGCTCAATGTCTCGATCGCTCAGGCGCGCGCCCTCGTGCGCACCGGCGACCTGCGCGCCATCAAGGTCGGCGGCCGCGGGCAGTGGCGCGTCGAGAAGGCCGAGATCGAGGCGTACATCCAGCGGATGTACGAGCGCACCGAGCACGAGATCAAGGCCGGCCTCCTCGACGACTGATCTCACGCGCCGCCCCTCACGCAAAGGGATTCACCCGCGCCTGCACTGCGGCGATCCGCGAGAGCGGGATGATCCGACCCGCGATCTCGACGTAGTCGGCGGCGACCATGTCGGCGCGCCCGCGGATCGTCCTGCCCGTCGCCCGCAGCTCGATGACGATCTCCTCATGCCAGGCGGCCAGACGCCGCAGCGCCGAACCCATGCCGAGCCTCTCCAGCGGACCCGCCCCGTGGTCGTGCCGGCGGGATCCGGTCCGCAGCTCGTAGAGACAGGCCAGTGACACGATCGTCACCTCCGTCCCGGCGATGACGCAGATCCCGGCACCGAGGAAGACCGCCGTCCCCGTGATCTCCCGACTCTCGGTCGTCACCCTGACCTCCTCCCCGAGGCTGCCGCGCAGGCGCTCGAGGAGAGTCCGCTCCGCGGCCTGCATCGCGAGCTCATCGGAGAACTCGCCGCGTCGGGCATGACGCTCGCGCCATGTGTGCATGGCTTCAAGGTCATCGAGGAAGGCGTCGATCCGCTCGTCCATATCGTGAAGCTTGCCCGAGTCCCGCGATGTCCGCAAGAGACCGAGCTAACTACAGTGTCGTAGTTCGACGAATACTATTGACATCAAATACAGTCAAACTGCATGATTGCTGAACATTCACACTTAAGGATGTTCACAATGTATCTTATCGGGCTCTGTGCCATCTCCTGGCTGTCTCTGCTCGGCGGCTTCGCCTCTCTGTGGGTGGCCCTCACCCAACCGTGGACGGTCAGCGACCTCGTCGTCCTCACGCTCGCCGGCGCGGCCGTCCTCGCGTTCGCCCGCCTCGGCCTCACGGCCCTCCTCGCGCTCGTCATCGCCGTGCTGCCGACCGGTCGTCTGCGGAATCGGCTCAGTGTGGCAGCGGTGCGGCTGACGCCCCGGATGCTCGCGTCGAGCGTGCTCACCGCCGTCGCCATCGGCTGCGCGGCCCAGAGCGCCGCCGCCCTCGGTAGCGGCTCCGGTCCGAGCATCGGCGGCAACGCCGGTCCGAGCGTCGCCGGCGCTCCGAGGGTTGCGAGTGTCGCCGGCCGCTCGGGTGTCGACAGCAGACCCGTGAGCGCCTCGGACCTGCCCGACCCGGGATGGCCGACGACTCCCGGTGCGCCGCTCGACCCCGGATGGCCGACCACCGACCCTGCCGATCCTCCGGCGAGCCCGGAACCGCCGAACAGCACTGATCCGCCCGACGGTGCGTCCGACACCGCGAATGACCCGGACGGCGAGACGCCCGACACCGACACCCGCGACCCCGACGCCCCTGCCGCGCCCGGCCCGGACGCCTCCACACCGACGGTGCACATCGTCAGCCGTGGGGAGAGCCTGTGGTCGATCGCCTCCGAGCTCACCGATTCCGATGACGCTCGCGGGACACTCGTGGACGCCATCCACTCGGCCAACCGGCACGTCATCGGCGCCGACCCCGATCTCATCATGCCCGGACAGCGATTGGAGATCCCCTCATGAGCGCACCCCTCGTCCTCACGCGCCCGGCCCGCACGACTGCCCAGGCCACGCGGCTGACCCGCAGCACCACCGGTGCGACTCCCCCGCGGCCGATGCCGCCGGACGATGACGGCGAACGGATCGCCGCGACGGCGACGTCTCTGGCGATCGCGTGCCTCGAGATCTTCTCCGGGGTGCGTCGCAGCGACACGATCGCCCGCTGGGTCGACCAGGAGCTGCTCGAGAAGATCGATCGGCGCGCTCAGGTGCGAGCGGAGATCGCCCCGACGAGACCGGTCCGCGACCATGCGGCCGAACGCACGCTGACCGCCGGGCGCTCCCGCGTGTGCCGCGTCGCCGAGACCGTCGCCGAGGTCACGGTCATGGTCCGCACGCCCGCGCGCTACCGGGCCGTGGCGATCCGCCTCGAACTGCTGACGAACCGCTGGACGATGACGGCGCTGCAGACCATGTGAGACCCGTCAGCGCTTCGCCTTCTTCTTCGCCCGGCGCTGGGCGCGGTTGGCCGGTGCCGGGTCGTCCGCGCTGTCGGCGTCGTCCTCGGTCACCGAGGTGCCGCCGTCCTCCGACGGCGCCGAGAGCTGCATCTTCGGGGTGGTGTGGCGCAGCTCTGCCGCGTCGACCTCGACCTCCGAGTCGTCACCGGATTCGCCCTGCGGCCGGTTGACGGTGACCTCGAGAGTGTCGGTGAGGCGCACGACGTCCTCCTTGATCCCGTCCTGCATCGTCGTGAACATCTCGAAGCCCTCGCGCTGGTACTCCACGAGGGGGTCGCGCTGTGCCATCGCGCGCAGGCCGATGCCGTTCTTGAGGTAGTCCATCTCGTAGAGGTGCTCACGCCAGCGCTTGTCGATGACGGAGAGGACGACACGGCGCTCGAGCTCACGGGTCGCCTCCTCACCGAGATCCTCCTCGCGCTGGGCGTAGAAGACGTCGATGTCGGACTGGATCTCCGCGTTGAGGCGGTTCTTCGTGAGGTTGCTCAGCCCGCCGACCTCCTCGGCGAGGTCCTCCTCCGTGATCGAGGGGGTGTAGATCTTGCCGAGCGCCTCGAAGAGCTCGTCGACCTTCCACTCCTCGACCGGGCCGGTCGTCGCGGCCTGGACGTATGCGTCGATGACCTGTTCACGGAAGCTCGCGACCTGATCGGCGAGGTCCTCGCCGTCGAGGACCTTGCGGCGCTCGTCGTAGATGACGGTGCGCTGGCGGTTGAGGACGTCGTCGTACTTGAGCACGTTCTTGCGCTGCTCGGCGTTGCGCTGCTCGATCTGCGTCTGCGCCGAGAGGATCGCCCGGGTGACCATCTTCGACTCGAGCGGGACGTCATCGGGCACATTGGCCGTGGCCATGATCCGCTCGGCGGCACCGGAGCCGAAGAGGCGCATGAGGTCATCGGTGAGCGAGAGGTAGAAGCGGCTCTCCCCCGGGTCGCCCTGACGCCCAGAGCGTCCGCGCAGCTGGTTGTCGATGCGTCGGGACTCGTGGCGTTCGGTGCCGAGGACGTAGAGACCGCCGAGTTCGATGACCTCCTCGGCCTCCGACTCGACCTTCGCCTCCGCCTCGGCGAGGACGTCCTGCCACTGCTTCTCGTACTCCTCGGCGTCCTCGACGGGGTCAAGTCCGCGCTTCTCCATCTCGGCGACGGCGATGAACTCGGCGTTGCCGCCGAGCATGATGTCGGTGCCGCGGCCGGCCATGTTCGTCGCCACGGTGACCGCGCCCTTCCGTCCGGCGAGAGCGACGATCGCCGCCTCACGGGCGTGGTTCTTCGCGTTGAGCACCTCGTGGCGGACACCGCGCTTGGCGAGGTGCTTCGAGAGGTATTCGCTCTTCTCGACGCTCGTCGTGCCGACGAGGACCGGCTGACCGGTCTCGTGGCGCTCGACGATGTCGTCGACGACGGCATCGAACTTCGCGATCTCGTTCTTGTAGACGAAGTCGGACTGGTCGACGCGCTGCATCGGCTTGTTCGTCGGGATCGGCACGACGCCGAGCTTGTACGTCGACATGAACTCGGCGGCCTCGGTCTCGGCCGTGCCGGTCATGCCCGAGAGCTTGTCGTAGAGGCGGAAGTAGTTCTGCAGGGTGATCGTCGCCAGCGTCTGGTTCTCCGCCTGGACCTTGACGTTCTCCTTCGCCTCGATGGCCTGGTGGAGGCCCTCGTTGTAGCGACGGCCCTTGAGGACGCGACCGGTGTGCTCGTCGACGATGAGCACCTCGCCGTCGAGGAGGACGTAGTCCTTGTCCTTCTTGAACAGCTCCTTCGCGCGGATCGCGTTGTTGAGGAAGCTGATGAGCGGTGTGTTCTCCGCGTCGTAGAGGTTGCCGATGCCGAGGTAGTCCTCAACGCGTTCGATGCCGGGTTCGAGCACGCCGACGGTGCGCTTCTTCTCGTCGACCTCGTAGTCGCGGTCGACCTTGAGTCGTTTGACGACCTTCGCGAACTCCTCGTACCAGCGGTTCGCGTCGCCTTCGGCGGGGCCGGAGATGATGAGCGGGGTGCGGGCCTCGTCGATGAGGATCGAGTCGACCTCGTCGACGATCGCGAACGAGTGCCCGCGCTGGACGAGCTCCTCGGCCGTCCACGCCATGTTGTCGCGGAGGTAGTCGAAGCCGAACTCGTTGTTCGTCCCGTAGGTGATGTCAGCGGCGTACTGCTTGCGGCGCTCGTCCGAGGGCATGTTCGCCTGGATGCAGCCGGTCTCCATGCCGAGGAAGCGGAAGACGCGGCCCATGAGCTCGGACTGGTAGGTCGCGAGGTAGTCGTTGACGGTGATGACGTGGACGCCGTTGCCGGTCAGCGCGTTGAGGTACGCCGGCGCGGTGGCCACGAGCGTCTTGCCCTCACCGGTCTTCATCTCCGCGATGTTGCCGAGGTGCAGGGCGGCCCCGCCCATGAGCTGGACGTCGAAGTGGCGCATGCCCAGCGTCCGGCCGGAGGCCTCGCGCACCGCGGCGAAGGCTTCGGGCAGCAGCGAATCGAGCGACTCGCCGTCGGCGACGCGCTTCTTGAACCGGTCGGTCTCCTCGCGCAGCTCGGCGTCGGACATCTCGCTGAACTCATCGGACAGCTGATTGATGGCGTCGGTGTACCGGCGGAGCTTCTTCAGCGTCCGGCCCTCACCGGTGCGCAGAAGCTTCTCGAGGATGTTAGCCACTTCTCTCCTATTCGGCGCGGGGCGCCTGACGACAACTCGAATGACTGTATAGGCCCTAGCTTAATGGCAGGTGAGTCCCGCACACATCCACCGACCCCGCCCCCAGCCACCGTCCCAGGGCGGTGAGTTCGGCGGTGAGCTCCTCCCAGTGCTCCTCCCCCGGCTCCCAGGTCACCTTGAGCGCGCGGAGCACTCCCGCCGGTCCGTCGCGGTGGACGTCGACGCGGGCGACGAGGCGGTCGCCGAGGAGGAACGGCATGACGTAGTACCCGTGCTTCCGCCGGGACGCGGGGGTGTAGATCTCGATGCGGAAGTGGAAGTCGAAGAGCCATTCGATGCGCGGGCGGTGGAAGACGAGCGGGTCGAAGGGGGCGAGCAGGGCTCTGGCCGCCGTCGCCCGCGGGGTCCTCGCCGCATGCCAGCGCAGGGCGGGCGTGCCCGCGACCTCGACCTCGACGAGCTCGCCGGAGGTGAGCAGCGTCTCGATCGCGACGTCGGTCGGGGCGCGCAGCTGGCGGAAGTAGTCGGCGAGGCAGTCCGGGCGCGCGACCCCGAGCGCCCGGGCGGCGATGCGCGTGAGGGCGAGCACGTCGTTGGCCGTCCCGGACACGCCCCGCGGGGGCTTGCCCGCGCCGCTCTTCAGCCCGAGGTCCGGGGCCTCCGGGGTGCCGTAGGTGAGGACCGGTTCGCCGAGGAGGGGGCTGACATCGCGCGGCAGCGCATAGATGCGCTCGAAATGGTCATTGCGTCCCGCGGAGCTCACCGCCCCGGAGACGAAGAGCGCTTCGAGCGCCGACTTCACCTGGCTCGGGTTCCACCCCCAGTGCCCGCGGTGGCGTTCGGGTAGGTCATGGTCGACGAGCTCGGAGACCGACCTGGCGGTCTGCGGTCCGTCCTCGAGCGCCTCGAGGAGGGACCGCTGCAGGGCCCGAAAGGCCGCCCCGGTCTCCGGGTGGCGCTGTCCGTGGTCGATGCGCCACCACTCCGCTCGGCTGCGGGCGAAGTGGCGCCACGTCTCCGGGGGCACGAAGGCCGCCGCGTGCGCCCAGTACTCGACGCCCATCCGCGGGTCGGAGTAGAGGAGCCGGTCGAGCCGACTGCGGTCATAGGGTCCCAACCGCGAGTAGAAGGGCAGGTAGTGGGAGCGCACGACTCGGGCGACCGAGTCGATCTGCGCCAATCCCATCCGCTCGAACGTCGCCTTGAGATGGCGCGCGGTGACCTGCGGCGGGCGGGGACGGTCGAGACCGGTCGCCGCGATCGCCGTCCGCCGCGCCGCCGCCAGTGACATCGTCTGCATGGCCCCACGATAGGCCACCCCACTGACGCGACCCAGCTCTGCCCGTTCGGCCGAGTCGGATCGGCCGAACGGCTGAGGTCGCCGCCCCCTGCCGCGCGACAGGATGGAGATCCCACAGCGGACCACCCTCCGGTCCGTCCCTCGAACACAGGAAGGACCTCTCATGAAGAAGGTCATCATCGCCCTCACCTCCGTTCTCACCGCGCTGGCCGTCGGCATCGGCGCGCTCTTCTTCTGGGAGTACCGGTCGAAGGCCCAGCTCGAAGCCCAGGTCGAGGACTACCTCGGCGGCTGCGACGTCACCGCCTCGGGCATCGAGGTCCACGGGCGCCCCTACATCCTCTCGGCGATGGCCGAGCGGGCCGAGCTCACCTACGTCGATCTCGCCCCGCAGGCCGGGACGAAGAAGGACCAGCTCATCGTCCACGAGCTCAGCGACGGCCGGGCGGCCCGCGTCTCCCGCTTCGTCACCTTCGACTACCCGCAGGCGGATGCGCGCCCCGTCGAGGACGAAGCCGGGGCGTTCACCGACCAGGCGACGATGGGCGGGAAGACCGTGACGTTCTCCGGCACCGCCGGTGACGGCAAGCTCGAGGTCTTCGCCGACGACCGCAGCATCGGCAGCCTCGACCTGCCGAAGGGTGCGACGCTGACCTCGGTGTTCGCCAACAACGACGGCGTCGCCGCGGAGATCGAGTACGCGGACCCGACGTGCGCTCGCGCCTGAGGACCGAGCATTCCGCCCGACCGCCCGGCGATGACTAGACTCCGAGACATGAAGACCGTCCTGACCTGGCTGTGGCTCGTGCCGGTGCCGCTCTGCCTGGGACTCGACATCCTCGCCGCGTTCGGACTGCTCACCGCGCTGACCACGGTGGCCGCCACCGTGGTCAGCGCCCTCGTCCTC